>NZ_MVOM01000030.1:0-45353 GCF_002018895.1 Acinetobacter sp. MF4640
ACTCAGTGCAAGGAGTTTTGATAGCCAAGTGAATGAGATCCATGCACGTGTAGCAGTCCTTAACAGATTTACGGAATTAGGTCGACCACTTACCCAAGTTACGCCTTAAATTTGGCTCAATTAGGGGTGCTTTGCATTTCAAATCTTTGTGCAACAAAGCCTATGCAACTCGCATCAGACTATTTACAAATGAGTGAGCGTCATCTTCGACGCTACTTATTGCTAGAAGGTATTAGTTTTCAGCAAATTCGACAAACCGTATTAGAACGAAAAGCGAAACAGATGCTTGAAAATAATCTCTCCATTGGGGACATTAGCCAAGCTTTAGGTTTTAGTGAAGTACGTGAATTTCGTCGGGCATTTAAACGCTGGACAGGCCAAGCGCCGTCTGTTTATAAAAATGGTACCGAATGATCCTAAGCTGATACGGAGGCCCATTTTTTCTGTTTTTATTCGTTCCCTCTTTAAAAGTTGAAGTTGAAATGTGTTTAATTAAAGCAACCAAACTGTTTCGGTCAGCTGCTTAATTTCATCCATATCATGGCTGACATACAACATCGGGATATGGGTTTCATGTTGGACGGTTTGAAAAAAAGGAAGGATTTCCTGTTTATGTGCAGCGTCTAACGCAGACAAGGGTTCATCTAATAATAATAAATTTGGCGAATACAACAGTGCCCGACCCAATGCAACTCGCTGCTTTTCACCACCTGAAAGCTTCGTCGGCATACGACTGAGTAAATGGTCGAGTTTAAGCAGTTCAATAATATAATCGGGATCAAAACGTCGGCTTTCAGGCCGAATGCGCTTATAGCCAAACAATAAATTTTGCATCACCGTCATATGTGGAAACAGTTGTGCATCCTGAAAAACCAAACCAACATGACGTTGCTGTACATTTAAATTGATCTTATTTTTCGCATCGAACCATGTCTGATGATTGATTTTAATCCAGCCCTTGACTGGAGTATTAAGTCCTGCAATAGCATGCAAAATACTGGTTTTTCCTGAGCCTGACGCTCCAAATAAACCAACGACAGGATGTTCAGATGAAAATGTCTGATCGAGTTTAAATTTGCCTAAATTTAACTGAATATGACAGTCAATCATCGTCTTAATGTCCTCGTTTGTTTTTCTGATAGCGATGGAACCACTGGGCAAACCATAACGCCAAAAATGCCACAGTTAATGACAGAATAATCAGTCGCCAGACCGCCTGTTCAGTGTCGGGTTGCTGCATCAGGCTATGCATGGCCAAGGGCAAGGTTCTTGTCTCCCCTGCAATGTTACCGACAAAGGTAATGGTTGCGCCAAACTCGCCCAGACTGCGACAAAAACATAAAATAGCCCCCACCAATATGCCACTGCTGGCTAAAGGCAAAGTGACATAAAAAAAAGTGCCCAAGGAGGAAGCACCGAGCGTTTTCGCCGCCATTTCTAGTCGTTGATCCACCAACTCTATGGCCAAACGAATCGATTGAACCAAGAGTGGAAAGCCCATCACGGCTGAGGCCAAAACTGCGCCTTTCCAATTAAATGCAAAATTGAGTCCTAAAGGCTCAAGATACTTACCCAGTATCCCGTTTCCTCCAAAAACCTGTAACAGCAAATATCCCGGCACCACAGGCGGCAGCACCAGAGGCAGGAAAATAAAGGTTTCAAATAAGGATTTGCCAAAAAAATCTTTACGTGCCAAAACCCAACCCACTGCCAATGCAGGGATCAGACTAAAGGCCAAACAGGTTGCAGCCACTTGGCAGGATAACTTGAGTACCTCTATTTCTTCAGCCGATAAAGAAAACATCATCACTTAGCAGCAGATAAAACGGTAAAGCCATATTTTTTAAAGACTGCATGTGCTTGTTTACTTTGTACAAACTGATAAAAAGTTAGCGCATCGGGATTATTTTTGACAAGAGCTAAGGGATAAACAATCGGGGTATGGGTATTGATAGGGAAAACATCAACGACGGTTACATCTTTACTGATAGCAGCGTCGGTTGCATAGACAATGCCAAGCTGACATTCACCACGTGCTACAAAGTTGAGCGCAGCTCTGACATCTTCAGTTTCAACCAATCTTGGTTCAAGTTTTGACCACCACCCCAATGCGGTCAGTGCCTGTTTCCCATATTTTCCGACTGGGACACTTTTGGTGTCGCCTGTACAAAGCTTGCCTTGAAAAGCGGTAGAAGGATCAAAACTTTTATCCATTTTTATTTTGACGGGCTTAGCTTTGGGCGAAATCAGAACAAGACGATTGCCCAATAAATTCACACGTTTATTCGGCACAATTAACTTTTTATTTTGCAGATAATTCATCCATTGTTCATCTGCCGAAATAAAAACATCCGCAGGTGCACCCGCTTCAATTTGCTTGGCCAAAGTCGATGAACCTGCATAGGAGGTTTTCACGCGTACTCTTTTTTGTTGTTCAAACATTGCATCGACATCTGCTATAGCATTGGTCAAGCTAGCCGCTGCATAAACGGTAATAGCTTGCTCTGCATGTACCTGTGCCCCAAGAGCCAAACCACAACACAACATCGCATATCGCATGCACTTATTCTTAAAATTAAGCAGCACCATGTTCCCCTTAAGCATTATAAATTGACCGATATGTTTTCAAAAATATATGGATACACAAGCAACGTCAATTCCAGAAACAGATTATTTATCGTTCAAGTTAAAGTGTTTGTATCCTAATCACGTGACTGATACTGCTCTTGCAATCGAGTGAATAGATAAGAGCTTTTATCAAATAGAGGAAGCTTATTCGTGTATGTAATGACTTACTACGAGAAGCATCTAGTTGAACTGAATAGATTATTGTTTCAGGTGTTGAGCTATTTCTTCAAAATCCTGCTCAATCGCAACGCGTGCTTTTATTTCCATCTGTCTAAATTGACTTAAAATACTTTCGCCCAAGTCTGTGAGTTTTGCCCCACCCCCATGCGTTCCACCTTTTTGAGTTTCGACCAATCCTGACTGAAAGCTATGATTCATGGTTTCAACCAACTGCCATGCACGGCGGTAGCTCATATTCATACTTTTTGCAGCTTGAGAAATTGAGCCTGTACGGCGAATTTCTTCCAATAACTCGGCCTTACCTGGCCCAAAGGCAATGTCTTGATTAAGAAGTATTCTGAGCTGTAATTTTAATTTGACGTCTTGCATACATTCACTCAAATAAAGACTGGTCATCAAAGCAGATGACCTAAAGAAAAACCTTTTACTTTTTATACAGCAAAATTTTGAATATCAAGTATATAAAACAAAACCATTACCGCGGCAAAAACTCGCTAAGGTCAAACCTGACTGCTTTGCCATATTAATCGCCATACTGGTTGGAGCTGAAATACACGCCAGCAAGGCGATATTCAGTTGAGCACACTTACGAATCAACTCATAACTGGCGCGGCTGGTCATCACTACAAAACCTTGATTTACATCATAATGATGTTCTGCAATATAACCCAATAGTTTATCTAAAGCATTGTGTCGGCCTACATCCTCAAATAAAGCCACTATTTCTCCCGCTTCAACCCACGCAGCCGCATGTGCACCGCCCGTCATTTGGGTGATTTTCTGTCGGGTATTGAGTTGAGCAATGGCTTGGGGAATTTGAGCCAACCATGACTCAGTAACTTGCGTGGTAATTTGAGGTAAATCCAAATGAAGCTGCTGCAAGCTTTCAATTCCACAGAGCCCACAACCCGTGCGTCCAACCATCATCCGTCGATGTTGTTTGAGCGCCATAAAGGCCCGAGTAGAAATCGTCATTTCGACTTGGATCCCAAATTCCGTTTCGTATATGTCTAAAGAGTAAAGCTCTTTCAAACTCGTCAAAATACCTTCAGACAAGCTAAAACCTTTGGCAAAGACTTCAATATCTGCTGGCGTCGCCATCATTACCGCATGGGAAATCCCATTATAAACCAAGGCAATAGGGTGTTCTTGCACTACAAAATCAGATTGTTCAACAGCTCTATTTTCACTTAAACGCTGAATATCAACAGCTTCATACCCCAGAGAACTCAACTTAGACGCTCGAATATCCATAATAATTTTCCAATCTTCCCTAAACACTAAACCCTTCAATCATGAAAAAAATGACACCTCTAAATCAGGTGCCATTTCAGTATTGAATCACCTAGCCTGCTCGATTCACGATCTGATTGGCATCTTCAGGATCAACCGCTTGTGCCAAGTTGAAATGTTCAGGCGCTTGTCCTGCATGCAAAATCACAGGCACGCTTTTCGAAGCTGGTATTTTGGCGTATTTATCATGGCTACTAAGTGCAACCAATGGATTGTTCTCCGGATAATAGGCTGCGAGGCTACCCCGTGGAATGTTATACGGTACGATACGGAAGCTTTGAACCACACGTTTAACACCATCCGAATAGATACTTTCGATATCCACCCATTGATCTTCAACAAAGTCAGCCGCAGCGATATCTCCTGCATTCATAAACAAAACACGGCGCTGACCAAATACACCACGATAACGGTCATCGAGTCCATACAAGGTTGTATTGTATTGGTCATGAGAGCGCGTGGTCATTAGGGTATAGACTTTGGCCCCTGTATATTGTTCAGCGTATTTATTCTCTTTATCGGCATACACTTCAGCCAACGGCGTAATTAAAAACTGTGCCTTGCCTACAGGCGTATTCCACACATGCTGATTGGCTGGATGCTCTAAGTGAAAGCCACCCGGCTGATAGACGCGTGCATTAAAATCATGGAATTCATCAAAGACCTCTTCAATCGAATCTCGAATACGGTCATAACTTTCTACATACCATTTCCACTTGATATCACTGTCTGGTAAGACGGCTACCGCCATACGCGCCACAATGTCAGGCTCTGAAAGTAGATTCTTAGAAGCAGGCTCATTACGCCCTGCTGAAAGATGCACATTACTCATGGAATCTTCAACACTCACTGCCTGCGGCCCATGCTGTTGCATATCAATTTCGGTACGCCCCAAACAGGGTAAAAGTAATGCCTCTTTACCACAAACTAAATGGCTACGATTCAACTTCGTTGCAATCTGTACTGTCAAATCACAACGACGTAAGCCTTCTTGTGTATAAGGTGTATCTGGAGTGGCAACAGCAAAGTTACCACCTAAACCAATAAAAACTTTTACACCACCTTCATACATCGCCTGAATGGTATCCACCACGCCAAAACCATGTTCACGTGGCGACTGAATGCCGAATACTCGGTCCAGACTATCCAGCAATTTTGGGCTTGGTCGTTCATTGATCCCCATGGTTCGATCGCCCTGCACATTACTGTGCCCACGAATCGGAGCTAAACCTGCCCCTGGACGACCAATATGCCCTCTTGCCAACATTAAGTTCGCGAGCATATGTACATTTGCAGTCCCGTGCCGATGCTGTGTAATCCCCATGCCCCAACAGAAAATGGCCGTTTTGGCATCCAAATACATTTTAGCTAAAGATTCTAAATGCTCAGGGCTAAGTCCCGTATGTGTATGAATATCTGACCATGCAGTACGATCTATTTCTTCCATCATGGCATCGAAACCGACTGTATTCATTTCGATAAAAGATCGGTCAAAAACGCTCTTTTTCCCAGCTGCCAGTGCTTGAATGTCCCATTCACGTAAATGTTTCAGCATCCCAAACATGAGCGCATAGTCACCGCCCACGTTGGGTTGGAAATAATAACGACTAATGGGTGTACTGCCATTGGTCATCATCTCAACAGCTGCTTGCGGATCTTGAAAACGTTCTAATCCTCGCTCTTTGAGTGGATTAATGGCAACGATATTGCCACCACGGCGCGATACTTCACGTAAAGTCCCCAGCATCCGCGGATGGTTGGTGCCTGGATTATGCCCAAAACTGAAAATCGCATCTGCGATATCAAAATCTTCTAAAGTTACCGTTCCCTTACCCAAACCAATTGAGTCACGTAAGCCAACACTGGTGGTCTCATGGCACATATTGGAACAGTCTGGGAAATTATTGGTACCATAAGCACGGACAAAGAGTTGATATAGAAATGCCGCTTCATTACTTGCACGACCAGAAGTATAAAATGCAGCTTGATCTGGATGATCCAAGGCATGTAAATGTTTTGCAATTAAGGCAAAAGCATCATCCCACGAGATGGGCACATATTTATCGGTCGCGCTGTCATAACGCATTGGATCAGTTAGACGACCTGAATCTTCAAGCAAGAAATCACTTTGCTCAGACAGCCAACTGACTGTATGGGTTGCAAAAAACTCAGGCGTAACACGTTTTGAAGTGGCTTCAAAGGCAACGGCTTTCGCACCGTTTTCACAAAAGTTAAAGGCATGTGCATCTTTTTTTTCAGGCCATGCACAACCCGGACAGTCGAAACCTGTGGGTTGGTTAATATTGAGAAGCGTAATCGCACCTTTTTTGAAAACTTCCTGTCTCTTTAAGTTTCTTGCAACACTTAACAACGCGCCCCATCCACCCGCAGGATTGGTATAAGGTTCTATTCGTGCATAGCTGGTTTCTTCATCATGCTTTTTATCTTCAGTGTTTTCCATCTCACCGCCCTCAATATTTATCTTCGGTAAAAAGTTCTGCAATGATCAATTCACTGTTCGCTTTGCTCATACTTGCAAGCGATTTGGATTGCTCAACCCTTTTTTATTGCTCTTTTCTTATTCATCATGCCTGCGTTTCTTGGCACAATTCCAAAAACACTTCTGATCAAAAATATCACCCTTTTGGCATGCAATTTCAATAGATGAATTATTACAAAAGACAATGATTTGATGGATCATGTTCGGGCAACACACCCTCTCATTTTTGAAAATGAACGAACTAAGCGACTTTAAGACTCTGTTTGATCTTTGAAATAAAACATTTCATACTCTTGTTTATAAAAACTAAATCGTATGTAAATACGAAGTGGAGCGACTATGGACGGTTCGACGACTACACCCTTAGAACATAGGTCAGCGCAACTGATCGATCAATTTGGCCGTCATAAACATAAACTCCGAATCTCACTGACAGATCGTTGTAACTTTCGTTGTAGTTATTGCATGCCCGATATGCCTGAATGGTTAGCCAAAAAAGACATATTAAGCTTTGAAGAGCTTTTAACATTTTGTGAAATGATGGTCAGTTTAGGCATTCGGTACATCCGCTTAACAGGTGGCGAGCCTTTGATGCGTCAAGGCGTAGTCAATTTTATTTATGCTTTGAATCGACTCAAGGCACAGGGCTTAGAACGTATTTCCATGACCAGCAATGCTTCCTATTTAAACAAGTATGCACGAGCGCTAAAAGAAGCAGGACTAGATGATCTCAATATCAGCCTCGATAGCATTCATGCAGACACGTTTATGAACATGACCAAACGTCCGATAGCACCTGTTCTCGAAGGCATTGCGGCAGCACAGCAAGCCAATCTCCCGATAAAATTAAACTGTATTTTAGTCGCAGGACAAAATGATCATGAAGTGCTTGAACTGACCCAATGGGCTTATCAGCAGAAGATCGCATTACGTTTTATTGAATATATGCCTTTAGATCAACCTGAACACTGGCAGGCAGAAAAAGTTATCACTGAAGATGACATTATCCAAATACTTGAACCCCATTTTCAGATTCAGAAACAAGCCAGACAACATGACCCTGCAACCATTTATCTGCTTAATGATCAATACACATTAGGCATTATTTCCACCATCAGCAAACCCTTCTGTCAAAGCTGTGACCGTTTACGTATCACTGCAACGGGAGAGCTATTTACCTGTTTATTTGCCAATAGGGGAACACCGCTGCGTCATTTACTTCAACCAAAAGATTCCGCTTTATTACAAGCTCAGATTCTCAATGCTGTGTGGCATAAAAAAGCAGGGTTTATTGAACATCAACATGCCCCAACGCGCAAAATCAGTATGCATGCCATAGGGGGTTAATCAACTGGTTAATTTTGAGTTTGTCAGTCATTCGACTGTATCCGCTTTTATTTTTGTGTTATCTAAATACGTCATAAACTTTTTCTCTTGATCGAACAGTTTCACTTTAGATCAACACTTCAATGTTTCGGAATACTTTATGAAAAACGTTGGCATGAAGCCAGAAAGCTATCGCGTTGCAACTGCAAGCTCCGAACTGCTTGCCCCTGCACATTGTTTACAACTTCTTGCCGACGGCAATACCGAAAAAGGTGATGCTCTCAAAACAGCCCGCATTGCTGGGATTTTAGCCGCAAAACGTACCGATGAACTGATTCCGCTGTGCCATCCGCTACCTATTTATCGTGCCGATGTCGATTTTGAACTGCTTGTCGACCGTGTGATTATTCGTGCAACCGTTGAAACGATTGGGCCAACAGGTGTAGAAATGGAAGCGTTGACCGCTGCCAGTATTGCGGCTCTCACCATTTACGACATGCTCAAACCCCATTGCGAACCGCATGAGCTGATCATTCAGCAATGTAAACTCGATCTGAAAAAAGGCGGAAAATCACACTTTAAACGTCATTTGCGTCAGCCTGTTTCTGCGGCAGTATTGGTTCTATCAGATACCGTTGCCGCAGGTCGTAAACCAGATACTGCTGGCCGCTCCGTCGTCGAGACCTTAACCGAAGCTGGTTTTGATCCAATTCATTATCAAATTTTACCTGACGAAGCCGATCAGTTAAAAGCATTGGTCTTAGAGCTCACTCAATCTTATGCTTGCATTATTACTGTAGGCGGAACAGGCATCGGCAAACGTGACATTACAGTAGACACACTTGAGCCTTTACTTGAACGTGAGCTCAATGGCCTGATGGAAGCCGCACGTGCTTTCGGACAAAAACGTACCCCTTATGCTGCGATGTCACGTGGCGTTGCAGGTTTTATCGACCGTTCATTGGTGATTACCCTTCCGGGCAGCCGTGGTGGTGCAAGTGAATCTATGGCAGCCATTTTACCTGCTTTGGTTCATATTTTTGATGTCTGCCGTGATCTACCTCACCCAGGAGGTTATGAATGAGTTGCTCTGGCGTTGGTTTAATTACACTCGATCAAGCTCTTGAACACTATAGCGCCGTCCAAACATTGCCTGTCGTTACTTTGCCTTTAGTACAGGCGCATAGACATGTTTTAGCGGCAGATGTTGCATCAACAGTTGCCTTGCCTCTATTTACCCAAAGTGCAGTTGATGGCTATGCGCTGCGCTCTGAAGACTTGCAAGCTGGAATTACCAGCTTTGAATTGGTTGGTGAAATTCGTGCGGGTATTGAAGAACATATTGAGATTCAAGCAGGTCAAACTGTTCGTATTTTTACTGGGGGCAAGCTGCCAAACTCAGCAGATACTGTGGCTCGACAGGAAATTATCACGCGTGGCCATAAACAAGCGACTCTAACTCAAGCTTTGGACAAAGGCGCAGACATTCGTTATCAAGGTGAGGAGTTATCCATCGGGACAACACTTGCACAGCAAGGCCTGCGTTTAGGCAGCGGTTTAATTGCGGCACTCAGTATGGCGGGTGTTCAGCATGTCGAGGTTTATCGCCAACCTAAAATTGCAGTGCTTATTACCGGTGATGAAGTCAGTACGCAACTGGACAATCAATCTAAAGTGTTCGATGCCAATGCGCCAATGATCCTCACTTGGCTCAAAGAACACGGTTTTTCTGAAGTCCATTTAGAGCATGTGATTGATGATGAGAAGATACTCACACAAGCACTCTCGAATGCCATGAATCATTATGACGTGGTCATTACCACAGGCGGTGTTTCGGTTGGCGATTATGACTTGATTCGACCTGTTTCAATGGCTTTAGGTGCAAAAGAGATTTTCTGGCAAGTTGCGCAAAAACCGGGTAAACCATTGTATTTTGCTGAATATCAGACAGACTATCATCATTCTTATTTGATTGGCTTGCCTGGGAACCCTGCTGCTGTACTCACCTGTCTTGCTGTACATGTATCGACACTATTGGCGGCTTTACAGGGAGTTACGTCTCCCGCACCCGCTTGGAAAAAAGCTCGTTTCAACGACAGTATTAAACAAGACAGCCGTGAGCAACTGGTTCGCATGGTATTAGATGTCAACGAGTTTGGACAATTAACCGTTTCCAAACTCGGCAAACAACAATCCCACATGCTCAGTAATTTAAATCGAGCCAATAGTATTGTTCGAATCCCTGCTCGATCTGATGCCCCTATAACATTGGACTATGTCGATTTCATCTCCATCTAACAACATAGATTGGATAGTGATACAAACCAAGTGCTTTTTTGCACACGATCTAAGGCATGAACAGCTTTGTCCTAGACCGTACATCTCAATATTGAACGGTTATTATTGATATCCCTACACACGGATGTTAGGTCAAAATCATGCAAAACTACCCAGCAACAGCACTGGTGATTTTAGCGGGTGGTAAAGCCACACGAATGAATGGGGTCAATAAGCTTTTGCAAAGATTTGACCATGAAGTCCAGTTGTTAAAAATATATTCAGCTTTTGATGGAAAAGTTCAGGACATATGGATCAATAGTCATCGCGATTATGCGCAATATAGTGAGTTGATTCCTGATATTCGCTGTTTCAAAGATAATAATGCCGGTTTTTTAAGGCCTTTAATCGGTATTCAAACGGCATGGTCATATGTGCAGGCTGATTATATTTTATTTATCCCGTGTGATATTACCAATATTCCACAAGATATATTGCCGCGCCTCCATCACACATTAGAACAACATCCGCACTCTTCTGTTGTCTACCTGAATATCAATGGACAAGCGCTCTACCCTTTTTGTTTGTTAAAACGCAATAGTCTAGAAACCTTGAATAACCATTTACACCAACAACAATTCAGCTTAAAACACTGTTTCAACGATCTGTCGCCACAAACAGTAGATATTCAAAATGCGCATTTGGCTTACCACAGCCTCAATTCATTTGAAGAAGTGCACGATTACCAAAAGTCATTAGACTCTTAGTCGAGTCATATCATTCAAACCGTACTGTCATAGATAGATATAGCGAAATAATAAGAAAAATGGCGTTTTATTTGTCTGTACAAACTGACTTTCCCATTTTGATGATCAAATTAAATAATGCTAAAGTGAATTAATAAGTACTCAATAAACTGAAGTCAGCAAACTATTTTTTAAATCTGTTTTAACCGAGGCGACATGCAGGACATTCATATCAAAATCGAGGCTTATGGTGCAATTGAAAAGCATCTTCCTGTCGAACTTAGCCTGAGTTGTGTGCCGAACAGTTTAATTGCTGATGTACTTGATCAAATAAAAATACGTTATCCATCTGCTTCTGACCTGCTGGAACGCTGTGTTTGTGCGATTGGTGAAGATATTGTGGCGCGTCAAAGTCGATTAGTACAAGATAGCACCTTGGTATTACTTTCACCCGTTGCCGGAGGCTAAGATGTTAGAGTTTGCTCGTATTCAAGATACTGCTCTCAATTTAGAGGATTTTGACGGCATTCAAGCATTTCCTGAATGCGGCGGAACAGGTATTTTTATTGGTACGGTTCGAAACCATCATGAAGGACGCACGGTTCAGGCACTGAAATATACATCTTATGCACCTGTTGCCGAAAAGATGATAAGAACGATTGAACAAGAGATACAAGAAAAATATGCGCTTCGCTATGTTCGGGTTGTACATCGGATTGGTACATTAGACATTGGTGATAAAGCTATTATTGCCATTGCGTATGCTCCACATCGCTGAGAAGCATTTCAGGCCTGTGAAGAAGCGGTTGAGCGTGTTAAACATGAAGTGCCAGTTTGGAAAGAAGAGTTTTATACCGATGGAAGCAGCCAATATGTTGCAGGCTGCTGTATTCGCCAAGACTATGATGAAAAGCATGAACAACACCATCATCACTAGAAATACTTGCATCCATTGATGCTAAAAAGCAATGAAACTCTTTAAACGAAAATAATGGGAAATCATCTATCGCAATCTTCAAGTTTAGTTTTCCCAGTCAGTCCAAAGCCCTCTTCTACTTTGGGCTTTGAACTCGGATGGCGTTATTACGGCTTGATATTATGAAGCACTTTTTGATTTATAGCCGACGAGCATCTTTTCTTTCAACTTTTCAATATCTTCATCCGATAAGCCCAAACCTTCTGTCGCATACTTATCAATACTGCCATACACTTTGATGACTTCATCGAATTGTGCTTTAAAGAATTCTTCACGCACATCAAGAACTGGTCGATATATATTAGCGGCTGCTTCACCTTGGGTGTTGACCATATATTGATACGTCGCATTGACACGGTCTGCGGTATACGCATTTGTTAAAAGATAATCTTGTAAGACATCGTCATACTTCATACCGACCAATAACTGAATCACAGCGGTAACCCATCCCGTACGATCCTTGCCTGCTGTGCAATGATAAAGCTGAACACCATCTGTATAAATTAAACTATTAATCACTACTCCGAAACGTAATTGAGTGCCTTTATCATGCGCAGCCATATTCGCCATTGAGCTATTAAAAAAATTGATCATATCTTCAGCTGTAGCAATTCCTTTCGGTAGATCACTCTCTTTTGAACCAGCAATATTTACCATCATAATATTAGTATCGGGACTTAAAATATCTGGGCTTTTTTCTCTTTCAGAATTGGTTCTCAGATCATAGACGGTCTTAATTTCCAATGTTTTAAAGGTTTCTAAGTCTGTTTCATTTAATGGCAAATAGTTCGATCGATAAATCACGCCTCGTCTTAATTTCAAACCATCAGCGTTAACATAATTGCTTGAAATGCTATTTCCTGCAATATCACGAAAGTTGTCTGCTGTTTCAATTGTAGGTGTATCTGCCAAATATAAACTCGGATCATCCGTAGTATTTGCCGGATTATCAACGACGGTGTTATTAGCATTGTTTGATGAGTTTGAATAACGACTTTCCTCACCACATCCTGTAAGGATAAGCGTTCCTACAAGTAATGGGATAAATAAACTTTTTTTAAGACAAGAAACTAAAAGGCTTTGTTTAGTACTGACGTCCATGGTCTTTTACACATCTGATTTACGGAAGTCGTATTATTGTTAGAGCACATTACATTTACATGAATAATCAAGAATAAAACATAAGCCAATATATTAATTTTTATAGTATTTATCTCAAAATAAAATCACATTAGTGACATAAATCACAATTTAATACACATCAACCCGCGTAAGTGACTGGATGGAATACTTTAATCATTTTGTCATTTTTTATGATAATCAAATGCTGCGCCGAACACGATTTGTTATAGCTAGACCAGTACTAAGCACATTGTCTTATCAGTTCATGTAATTGCATCAATCGATACTAAAATTTTGCCCATATCTAAAAATACACGGGCTTCCATATGCTAACGCATGCACTAAATTTTTAATATTTTGCCTTGGAAAATAAAATTTTCTAAGCTTTAAGCGTACAAAAACTGATTCAAACCAATTACTTGTTCTATATAAATTCGATCAATTTACGTCATATACGGTAACAGAGTCGCCATGATTAGTTACAACACTTAGATTTATTGCAAATAGCTAGTGTCGTCATAGAGCAACAATAAACATTTAAATTGTTGCAAGAAATATAACGAAGGTAGCTTTGAGTGAAATGAAAATAGAGCTTAAAACTGTATTTTTAATATAGCTTCAGAAAGGAAAATAAAAAAAATGGTGCGCTCAGCGGGACTCGAACCCACGCCACAGGCTTCGGAGACCTGTACTCTATCCAGTTGAGCTATGAGCGCGCGAGCACATCATATCAAAAAAAATCACAAGGTAAAGCATCTATATAGCTTAGAGTGATTTTCCTGCTTATGCTTTATACAATGTTCCATATCTGCAACACAGAATTGCGAGTAGATTACTTGGTTTATTAGGCATAATCGCTCACAATAGTGCCACTATTAATCATTCGAGAATTTCATGACTGATGCATTGACGTTAAGAGATTTGTCCAAAACCTATAAAAATGGGTTTCAGGCTTTAAAAGGCATCGATTTAACTGTTCCTGAAGGCGAGTTCTATGCCCTTCTTGGACCAAATGGTGCAGGCAAATCTACAACGATTGGTATTATCAGCTCATTGACCAAGAAAACCTCAGGTACTGTCGAAATTTTTGGACATAATCTCGATACACACCCCTCTCAAGCCAAACAGTGCTTAGGGGTTGTACCTCAAGAGTTTAACTTCGGTCAGTTTGAAAAAACCTTCGATATCTTAGTCACACAAGCGGGCTATTATGGTATTCCTAAAAAAATTGCGGAAGTTCGTGCCGAAGAATATTTAGAAAAACTCGGCTTATGGGAAAAACGCGGTGTTCAAGCCCGTATGCTTTCAGGTGGTATGAAACGTCGCCTGATGATTGCCCGTGCCATGATGCATGAACCGAAACTCCTTATTTTAGATGAACCCACAGCAGGGGTTGATATTGAGCTACGTCGTTCGATGTGGGACTTCCTCACAGAAATGAACAATAAAGGCACATCGATCATTTTAACCACACACTATTTAGAAGAAGCAGAAATGCTGTGTCGTCGAATTGCCATTATTGACCGTGGTGTCATTAAAGAAGACACCAGCATGAAAAATTTCCTCAATCAACTCAATGAGGAAACCTTTATTTTTGATTTGGCCGCACCGATTGAACCAATTCATATCGACATTATTGGGGTTCGTTTCCATTTAGTCGACGCCGTGACTTTAGAGGTGACTATGGATAGAGCGCATACCCTCAATGACTTATTTCAATTGCTCGAATCGCAAGGGATCCAAGTTCGTAGTATGCGGAACAAATCCAACCGTTTAGAAGAACTGTTTGTGAAGATGGTCGAAAAAAATCTCGAAGGAACTACGCCATGAACTTAAATCAACTTAGCGTAGCTTTATATACTTTGGTGTATAAAGAAATTCGCCGCTTTATGCGCATCTGGCCGCAAACTTTACTTCCACCTGCCATTACCATGAGCTTGTACTTTGTGATATTTGGCAATTTGGTCGGTTCTCGTATTGGTGAGATGGGTGGTTTTAGCTATATGCAGTTCATCGTGCCTGGACTGATTATGATGGCGGTGATTACCAACAGTTATGCTAACGTTTCTTCGAGCTTTTTTAGTGCCAAATTTCAAAAAAGTATTGAAGAGCTAATCATGAGTCCTGTACCTTTGCATGCCATTTTATGGGGCTTTGTCTTAGGTGGTGTCTGTCGCGGGGTCTTGGTCGGTATTATTGTGACAGCTATGAGTTTATTTTTTACTGACCTTTATATTACCAATTGGTTTGTTACGATTTACACCGTCTTGGTCACCTCGTTCTTATTTTCACTGGGTGGTTTTATCAATGCGGTGTATGCGAAATCTTTTGATGACATCTCCATCATCCCAACCTTTGTGCTGACGCCTTTAACTTATTTAGGTGGCGTATTTTATGCCATTTCAGCACTCAGCCCTTTTTGGCAAAATTTATCGTTGATCAATCCAATTGTATATATGGTCAATGCTTTTCGTTTCGGCATCTTAGGTCATAGCGATGTTAACGTCGTCGTCTCCCTGTCTGTTATGACCATATGCTGTGCAGTGCTTTATGGCATTGCTTACTATTTACTTTCTCGTGGTTCAGGAATGCGTGAATAATGAGTGTAGAACATTCTCTTTTGGGTAAAGACACCAATTACCCTACAACTTATCAACCCGATATTCTTTTTCCTATAGCCCGTGCTACAGCACGTGAGCACTATGCACATGTTGAAGGTATTCAACAAGGTAAAGACTGGTGGCATGTTTTTGAAATTTCTTGGTTAAATCACCATGGTGTTCCGCAAGTTGCGATTGGTCGCATCAGCCTGCCTGCCACCTCGCCCAACCTCATTGAGTCAAAATCATTAAAACTTTACTTTAATAGCATGAACTTTACTCAGTTTGAGTCTAAAGCTGCATTTAAAGCAACGGTTGAACAGGATTTATCGGCGGCGGCTGGCGCAGATGTGAATATTGATCTTTTTCATGTCGATGATGTGCAAGTTAGTCAACCTGAAGGCATTTGTATAGATGAACTGATTCCGACCCAATTGGAAAATCATCCCAATGCAAATCTATTGGCATTAGATGACGCTGCGGAAGATGTTGAAGTACAGATTTACTCGCATTTACTCAGAAGTAACTGTCCAGTCACTGGACAGCCTGATTGGGGCACGGTATTTATCCGATATAAAGGTAAAAAGCCTTGTTATAACAGTATACTGGCTTATATTATCTCTTATCGTCAGCACAACGGTTTTCACGAACAATGTGTGGAACAAATATTTGCCGATATTTGGCAAAATTTGAAACCTGAAAAGCTGATGGTGTACGCAGCTTATACACGCCGTGGTGGTTTAGACATTAACCCTTGTCGTGTGTCAGATGTGTCATGGATGCCCCGCCCAATTCGATTGGCGCGACAATAAAATAAAGAACATTGAGGTTAATACACGATGCCATTTTTTGGTTTTATTCCATCGACTGAACTTTTACAGACTATTCAAACTGCTCAGCAGAAGAAAGACTCAAGTGAACCTTTATATCCACTTCGTGATAAAACAGCACTCCTCATCAATGATGAAATTATTGATGCCATTTTGACTGAGTTAGTTCGCCGTTTTCCACCGAGTGATAAACGTGACACAGCCGAAAAACTGGCTGGCTATATTAAGTCAACAGTTGCGGTTTTGTTGAAGCAGCTTTTAGGCAAATCATCGAATGATGTGGTTCAAGCATCGATTCAGTTTTCTGAAAAAAGCTTGTTTAAAGATGCTGAAGGTCAGTTCCGTGTGGGTGAAGCGTTAGATGCAAGCTTAGTGACCAGCCTCAAATATAACTATGCTGAAATTAAAGCAGGCAATGAAGTAGATAAAGCCGCGTTAACCGAACTGTATAAACAGTTTGCTGAAGCGACTGTACGCCACTTCATGAATGACTTTAATAAAACCCTCGATTTGGGCATGATTAAGCGTAAAGCAGCCGATATCGGTTCTGCAGCTGTCATTAAAGCAGTGCATATTGCTGCCAATAAAATCATCCCCAATTTAACCAAAGATGAACTTTTAGCTTTAGCTGAATATCACGACACCTTATTTCATGCTTAAGTACTAAAAGTCTTTCGAGGCTTTTCAGATCAAAATGACTCTACCTATGTAGGGTCATTTTTGTTTCTAAGCTGTGATTTCTTGCTCTTTATATAAAGCTATATAAAGTCCATATATAAGCTGAGACCAGATCTAATTGTCATGAGACTTTAAACCGTACAACTCTAATTTCTTCTAAATATGGAAGACTTTTATATCAGTCAGTAAAACTTGACTTATATAGTCACACAAATAATCTGCCTGAAAATCTGCGCCATTTTGAATGATCTGTCCTTTATATAGGCTGAGTTTGTCTTTTTTTGTATACCTATTTGCCCGCTTCAGTACAGACAATGTTATCTTAAAGCCTATTCACGCTAGACTCCGTTCACAAGAATTTCGACATAACAGAAACGCGAACTATGGGCCTTCCCCTATTCGCTTTGCTCCACTGCCAATAACGACTCTGGAAATTAGACTTCTATGTTAAATTTAAACTTTTATAACAAAGTTAAACGTTTACCTTTATTGATTGGCGCTTTGTCGATCACCAGTTTTTGCCAAGCCAACGATTTCGCTTCTCATCCTGACTATGTCAGCTTTAAACAAAAAACCATGCAAAATTATGGTCTGTCTGCTGAACAAGTTGATTGGGCGATGAGTGGTTCTAAAAATGTACCTAACATCATCAACATTATGAACCGCCCTGGTGAAAGTAAACCGTGGTACGAATATAAAACCAACTTTATGGCGGAAAGCA
Source organism: Acinetobacter sp. MF4640 (assembly GCF_002018895.1). Lineage (NCBI taxonomy): Bacteria > Pseudomonadati > Pseudomonadota > Gammaproteobacteria > Moraxellales > Moraxellaceae > Acinetobacter > Acinetobacter sp. MF4640. The sequence continues at coordinate 17,878 of NZ_MVOM01000030.1, forward strand.
CCATTCAACGAGGTGTCCGTTTCAAAGCACAATATGCAGATACTTTAAACCGTGCCGAACAACAGTTTGGCGTACCGCAGTCAGTCATTCTCGGCATTTTAGGGGTAGAAACAGGTTTTGGGACGAACAAAGGTAATTTTGTCACCCGTGATGCTTTAGCCACTTTAGGTTTTGGTTACGAACGTCGTAAGCAATATTTCCAAGATGAACTCAGTGCTTTAATCGCTTGGAGCTATAAAGATGGTGTGCCAACCAACTCAGTTGTAGGTTCATATGCAGGTGCAGTTGGTTACCCACAATTTATGCCAAGCAACATTCCAAAGTTTGGCGTGGATTATGATGGCAATGGTCATGTCGATTTACGCAATTCAGCTGTCGATGCCATCGGCTCGATTGCCAACTATTTAGCAAATCATGGCTGGCAACGTAATCAGCCAATTGGATTCGCAGCACGTTATAGTGGCTCGAATCCTGAAGCGGTCATTGCCAAAGATTTAACTTTACCGACGCCTTATGGTGTTTTAAAAAATCAGGGCATTCAACCGACCAATCCGATTGTCAAAATCGATGATTTAGATATGGTGAATGTGATCCAACTACAGGAAAATTATGGGCAAAGTTATTACATCACTTACCCTAACTTTCAGGTGATTACGACCTATAACAAGAGCCGTATGTATGCGACTGCAGTGTGGCAATTAGGGGCAGAAATTGCTAGCCGATAGGGCTAGCTTTTTACTCAAGCTTGAGATGTCAATAAAAAAATATTTAAAAATGGTGTAAATTTCGGCATTTTTCACACCTTGTTACAATATTGATTATTTTTTAATCAAAAAATGTTCGGTTTATGTAGTTTTTATCATTATTTTAATTAAACACTAGACATGCTTATGACTGCATGAATATTATCCATTTCGTCAAATGTTGTTGCAAAAGTGAATTAACAGGCAAGTTTTTTTATCTTTCAACCACTTAGTTTAAAGAAAAAAGTATTGTCTTTTGGAGTTTATAAATGCAGTCTTCACTTAAATATATACTGGCCATTGCCTCGACCATCGCGCTGAGCCAATCGCAAGCAGAGATGGTTCAGTCATCATTTACCAATGATAACGATAACTCTCGCCTAGCTGCGCGTGTCTTGAATAAAGATGCTCAAGGCTTCAACTCACACTTCTCAAATTTAAATAGCCTTTCAATCACTGAACGTTCAGGCGATAAAATTCGTCGCGAAACAATCGCTGCAAAAATTGAGATCCCTGAAGAAGAGCCTTCAGTGATTGAAAAGTTAAATACTGTTGCATCAAATACAGTCCGTAAGTTTAGTCAAACGGGTATGGCGTCTTGGTATGGTCGTCAGTTCCACGGTCGTAAAACAGCAAGTGGTGAAACATTCGATATGAATGCATTAACTGCAGCTCACCGTAGCTTGCCGCTAAACTGCTTTATTCGTGTAACGAATAAAACCAATGGTAAAAGTGTTGTGGTTAAAGTAAATGACCGCGGCCCATTCCACGGTAACCGTGTACTCGATCTTTCTTATGGCGCTGCTAAGCAACTGGGTATTACCAATGCAGGTACTGCGAAAGTCAGCATTGAACGTATTGATGGACCAAACTCTTAAGATTCTTTCCTACAGCATGCATTTGACAGCAAAGCCACAGTAATGTGGCTTTTTTTATTGTCCTATCTTTGCCTAATGTTTTACACAACCGTAAACAGCTCGATCTCCATCATTTAATCCCTCCCAGATGCTTAGTTTGAATAAGATGCGAAATCTAATCGATCCGATTTTTTGAAGTGAGTGTGCTCACATCTTTACAGCGGTGGAAGACTAGCAGAATTAAATATTTTCTCAGCTCATTCTTATCTGATCAAAGCCAATTTTTCTGCCTACCCTGAACTGTAGTTTTATGCATTCGTCAAATTAAAATGATTTTATGAATTACCTGGTAAATTAAGCGCCATTTTTGCGATATTAGATTCACTATTACCCTGCTTGTTCTATATAATTGAGTCAATTCTATGGACCAAAACTCAAAAGAAAACCTTATTATTTCTTCTAAGTTCTCAAATCCCGCCTCATTTGCTCTATTTTCAACTTTTTTAGTTCCCCAATCAAAAGCTACGCCAATTTGATAGACATAGAAAAAATCGCAAATGGTGAGCATTTAGGGCAACATAAATTTAAAAGCAATGAAAAAGATCGGGCTCGCACACTTTTTCATGCTTTTTTCGGTATTTTATGGGCCTATTTGCTGATGAAATGCTAGAAATCGAATAATAGATTCAGACCGTAAAAAAATCCTAAACTCAGCAAAATACTGAGCAATAATTTTTTCGTCAAAAGAGTGATTAACAGCGTAAAAATTGCCCCATAAAAATAGCTATTTTCAAATATCCCTTTCCAGTGCCCGCCTTCGAAAAAAACCAGTGGCAAACAAATCGAAACCATCAGACAAGGCGCCGCATATTTCAGCATGCGTGTCGCAAATTTAGGCAGCCGAATTTGAGTTTTAGGCTCTAAAAATAAATACTGATTAAAAAAGGTGACACAGGTCAAGCTCAAAACAAATAACCAGGTCATGTTTTAGTCCTCCACTCGATCAAAGAGCGCAGCAACCCACATGCCACTAAATCCAGCCAGCAAAATAGCTGATCCAAGCTCGAACCAACTCAAAATCAGCACCATGATCGATGAACTCACCACACCATAAATTGCGGCCTTATTTTGAATCAGCATCACAGCCATAACCAAGAGCACCACCACAATTGAAAATTCTAAGTGGAGAGTTGAAAGATCAGGTACTTTATTTGCTAGCAAAATACCCATTAGACTAAACAACACCCAACTGACATAAAAGCTGAATCCTGCACCCAACATATAGGCATAAGACGGCTTTTCCTTCAGCATCGCGGTGGCGTAGAGTTCATCGGTTAGCAAAAAGCCGATGCTCAGTCTTCTTTTGAGTGACCATGGCTTCACCTCCTCTCTTAAACTCAGTGCATAAATAAAGTGCTGACTGGTTAAAAAAAATACGGTGATCAGAATACTCAGTAAAGATGCACCCGTCATGAGCATACTCAAACTGACCAATTGTGCCGCACCTGCAAACACTAACGCTGACATGCCTACAGCTTGCATGACACTCAGGCCCGCATTAATCGCTGCTGAGCCTGCCAATATTCCCCATGGAATAACGGCGACTGAAAGCGGCAACATATCCTGTACGCCACGGAAAAAGCTTAAACTTTTTTGTTGGATCAATTACGACTGCACAGCAGACTCCATTTTTCAATTCGCTAGAGTCAATATGCGGCATACCTTAGATGGCTTTCTTGTATGAAATTGCTGTTATTTTAAATTTTATGTGCCAGATATTGCGCAGGCGTACAGCCCAAAGACTTTTTAAAATGACGAGTGTAATGGCTTTGATCGGAGAAACCACAGAGTTGTGCGACTGTCGCAATCTCGCAGCCTTGTTTAAGTAAATATAATGATTTACGTAATCGAAACTGTACCAACCATGCATGAGGTGGAAGTCCAGTAAACTTTTTAAATTGACGTAATAAATGCCATGGGCTCATCCCGACGACAGCGGCGAGCTCGGCTAGTTGATGCTCTCTTTCAGGTTCCGCAGCAAGTAGTTCTTGTACCAAGACCACTTTACGCTGCGCTTCAGGCAAGTCTTTTAATATTTTTTTAGATTGATTATAACGACTTAATAAATAAGCCAAAGTTGAAATATATAAACTCTGCTTAAACAGTGTATTTTTCGGCTGTAACAACAAATCGAACAGCAAATTCAATTGTTCGGCTAGTCCTTCATCATGAACCACAGCTTGCGGAAACCACGGCATAGTGCCGGCTTCATGAAAAAAATCTTGACTCACCTCTTGGATCATTTCAGGGGTCGGATAAATTGCCCGATAACACCAACCAGTTTCAACAGCAGAAGAACCCGTATGTACCTCATCAGCATTGAACAAAATAATATCGCCTTGCGGCGCAATATGCTGATTTCCTGTGCGCAAAAAGGATTGTGCATCTTCATCAATTAAACCAATACAATAGCCTTCATGGGTATGTTTTGAAAACTGCGTATGCTGATAGGAGGCTTTTAACATTTCAAGACCATCAAGTTCCTGAACATGATGGTAATTTACAAATTCACTGGGTCTGATTTCGTGCATGAGTTGGCCTCTCCTGAACACTCAGCATACTGCGATTCAGCAAAACGTATAGAACAAAATTGCTCTACTACTGATAGGTTTTTCCTTGGTGTTTTAACCAACCACCTTCATGGCGCTGTTGTGGATCGTGATGTGTCCAGTGGATCACCCCGCCTTTTTCACTATATTCGTATTCACCATTGAAACCAACGGTATCGCCTTTTTGTAAGCGTTCAATGCGTGGTGCCAAATCAATATTATGTGCAACCAAAACCGTCATTGCATTAGGGAGTTCTACAATAAATTTTTGATGACGAGAACCATCATTATCATCTTTAAGCACAGCCACAACACGCCCTTGTGATTGAACTTGAATATTACTTTTCCGGCTTTGAAACGCTTGGGCAATTTTTGCTGTGCCATCAAGCACTTGATTTTGCGGTTGGCTGGTCTGTGTAGAGGGCTCTACCGCGACTGATGGTGTCGATGTTTGTAATTGATTTTCTTGAAGATCGATTCCGAAATACGCAGCAATCAAAAGTACGATCACCGCACCAATACTCAGGTTGGTTTTGTTGGCCACTTATCTACTTCTCCGTTTTATTTTTATTAATTGTATAAAAAAAGCCCCAAAGGGGCTTTTTTTACTCAAAATAATTTTTCAATTATTTTGCAGCAGCTTGAGCAGCAGCAACTTCTTCAGCGAAAGAAAGTTCAGCTTTTTTCTCAATACCTTCACCCACTTCAAAGCGAGCAAATTGAACAACTGTAGTACCAGTTGCTTTAAGAACGTCAGCAACTTTCTTGTCGTTGTCGATTACGTACATTTGACGATCAAGAGCAACTTCGTTCAAGTATTTCTCAACTGAACCAGTGACCATTTTCTCAACGATGTTTGCAGGCTTACCAGATTCAATTGCTTTAGCTTCAGCAATTTCTTTCTCTTTAGCGATAAGTTCAGCAGATACACCTTCAGCAGAGATAGCAACTGGGTTGAATGCAGCAACGTGCATTGCAATACCTTTACCAGTCGCAGCATCACCTGTGTAAGATACAACAACACCGATTTTTAAACCGTGTTTGTAAACTGCAAGGTTTTCGCCTTCAATGATTTGAGCACGACGAACTTGGATGTTTTCACCGATTTTTTGAACAAGAGCAATACGCGCTTCTTCTACAGTTGCACCATCTTCAAGTTTCAATTCAGCAATTTTAGCAGCATCAGTTTCGCCAGCAGCTAACGCAGCAGCAGCAACTTGAGCAGAGAAACCAGCAAAGTTTTCGTCTTTAGCAACGAAGTCAGTTTGGCAGTTTACTTCTAAAAGAAGCGCTTTGTTACCGTCTTGAGCGATAGTGATTGCGCCATCAGCTGCAATGTTACCCGCTTTTTTAGCCGCTTTAGCTTGACCAGATTTACGAAGGTTATCAATCGCTAATTCGATGTCACCATTCGCTTCTGTTAATGCTTTTTTACATTCCATCATTGCAAGACCAGTACGATCACGCAATTCTTTAACCATGCTTGCTGTAACTGCAGTCATGTCAATCTCCTAAATACGGTAGAAAATGAATTCTTTTTAGAACAGAAACGGCCCAGAGCTGTCTCTTGGGCCGTCTGCATACATGACGCTTACTTTGCCACCATCACATGTCGCAAAAATGACAAGCTTACGTCAAACGCATTAAGCCTCAGGAGCTTCTTTAGCTTCTTCAACTTTAGCTTGTGCATTTGCTTGTGATTGAGCATATTCTTTACCAGCAAGAATCGCATCAGCCATAGCAGAAGCATACAAAGTAACTGCACGGATCGCATCGTCATTACCCGGAATAACGTAGTCTACGTTGTCTGGGTTAGAGTTTGTATCAACGATACCGATTACAGGAATACCAAGGTTTTTAGCTTCTTTAATTGCAATTGCTTCGTGATCAACGTCGATTACGAATAATGCGTCAGGTAAACCACCCATGTTCTTAACGCCGCCTAAAGCGCGTTCAAGTTTTTCCATCTCACGAGTACGCTCTAAAGCTTCACGTTTAGTAAGCTTAGCGAAAGTACCATCTTGAGATTGAGTTTGAAGGTCTTTAAGACGGTTGATAGATTGGCGAAGTGTTTTCCAGTTCGTCAACATACCACCTAACCAACGGTGATCAACATATGGTTGACCAGCACGTTGTGCTTGTTCACGGATGATGTTAGAAGCAGCACGTTTCGTACCAACAAACAATACTTTATTTTTTTTGCTAGCAAGGTTGTTAACAAAGTTCAAAGCATCATTTAACGCAGGAACAGTGTGCTCAAGGTTGATGATGTGAATTTTGTTACGCGCACCAAAGATGTATTGACGCATCTTTGGGTTCCAGAAACGTGTTTGGTGACCGAAGTGTGCGCCTGCTTGAAGAAGGTCGCGCATGCTTACGTTGTAATCTGCCATTTTCTTTACCTTAAAGTTTGGGTTAGGCCTCCATATATCCGCATCCTCCACCCTAACGGGCACCCAGAGAAATGTGTCGATATATGTGCGGATTTTATTGCCCCATCGCACAAAGCCCGTGAAATTTATTCACGAAAAAGCATTTGATAAAATGGGCGGCTATTTATACCATAGTCACACACAAATTTCCAAAAGTTTTTAGAGATCATGAACAGTACTTACGAAGCACCCCGTCGACTCATCAAAAGCGCTGAAGACATCGAAAAGATGCGTGTGGCTGGACGACTGGCGGCTGAAGTCTTGGATATGATCAAGCCACATATTAAACCAGGTGTGACTACACTTGAGTTAGATACGATTTGTCACGATTATATTGTCAATAAACAAGACGCGATTCCAGCATGTTTAGGTTACGGTGCTGCACCGGGTCGCCCTGCTTTCCAACATGTGATTTGTACTTCTGTAAACCATGTGGTCTGTCACGGCATTCCTTCAGATGCAAAAGTGTTGAAAAAAGGCGATATTTTAAATATTGATGTGACGGTCATTAAAGATGGTTTCCACGGCGATACCAACATGATGTACATCGTGGGTGGCGAAACTTCTATTCTCGCGAATCGTTTATGTAAAGTGGCACAAGAAGCGATGTACCGTGGAATAGCAACAGTGAAGCCGGGTTCAACCATTGGCGACATTGGTCATGCCATTCAACAATATGTCGAATCGGAACGTTTTGGTGTCGTACGTGAATACTGTGGTCACGGTATTGGAACTGTGTTCCATGACGAACCTCAAGTCTTACACTATGGTCAACCAAACTCAGGCATGATTTTAGAAGAAGGCATGACCTTTACCATTGAGCCAATGGTCAATGGTGGTGACTGGAAAACTAAATTACTGGGCGATAAATGGACGGTAGTGACCAAAGACCATAGCTTGTCTGCACAGTATGAACATACGTTGTTGGTCACTAAAAACGGGGTTGAGGTGTTAACTGCACGTCCTGAAGAAGATTTATCACGTTTTCAGTCTTAAATGATGTCATTGGCATGAAATATGATGCCATCTGTCAAAAAGACCACCTTCAGGTGGTCTTTTTTATGACTAAGCAAATATTAGATGTGAAATTTATTCTTTATTTTACAAACAGCTAGAATCAAAAAATATTCAACAGTAGCGCTCTATTACATTCATTCACCTGTAACAAAGATTGCAAGCTAGTAACACGATCACACAAAACGGGTTTTGACATTCACAAATGTCAAAAACACATGTCCTTCAAAAACAACAGCTTTATCGTAGCAGCAACCTTAATAATACGCTCTATAAAAACGAATAGCTAATTTGGACATGGAGTCCCAGAATGAAAAAAACATTGCTTTGTGTAGCAACGTCTATTGCTGCCTTGCCTATGCTCACACATGCAGATTCACCTTATTTTAGTCTACAAGATGGTGATGGATTTAAACGCTTTTCTGTATCGGTCGGTGCTTTACACGTCATGCCACAAGGTAAAGCTCAACCCTTCCGAGTTAACACATCGGTTAAAGAAAATGAAAGAGCAAAGGTCGGGGATGTTAAATCTCAAACCGTCAAAGACAATTTAAAAGAGGGATTTACCCCTTCACTTTTGCTACAAGCAGCACTCAATACTTTAGATACCATTCCAAGTGCTCTAAGTGGAACTGCTGAAATCCGTGGACTCAGTCAATGGGATAATCCAGGTACGGGTTTAGAAGCCGATGATGTCACCACATTGGGCATCATGACTAATTACTTTTTTACCGACAATATTTCTTTTGAAATGAAAGCAGGGATTCCACCAAAAGTCGATTTACAAGGTAAAGGAAAAATTTATGCGCCTTTTTCAGCAACTGCAACACCTATGGGCGGAGCTTTAGGAAATTTAGAACTTGAAAATGATATTTTCATTACCGATTTGGAAGCACACGGCCCTGCGGCATCTGCACGTGCGTGGACACCTGCTTTCGAGTTCCAATATCACTTTGGTAAAACAGGTGTGAATAAATTCCGCCCCTATGTCGGTGTTGGAATGATGTATGCCTACTTTAATGAGTTGGAAATTAACCCACAAACTGAAAAAGACTTGATTGCAGCAGGTCATATGATTGCCAATATTAAAGAAGGAAATGCTGGCGCATCACTTGAAGGGAAAAAAAGTTCAGCCAATCCCAAAGTTAAGCTAGAAGCAACTGATGCCTTCGCGCCTATTGCAACCGTGGGTTTCACCTATGACTTTAATGATAAATGGTTTGCTGTCGGTTCCGTGTCCTATGCTCATCTTAAAAATGAAACCACGATCACCGTCAAAGATGCTACGCACGGTGAACTAATCAAATCTACAGCCGATATTGAAATTAACCCAATTCTGGCGTATGCAGGTGTCGGCTACCGATTCTAAGCTTCAAACAACTACCAAAAAGACGACACCAAGTCGTCTTTTTTCATGAATATTCATTGTTTTTATTGATCAAATAGTCAATTTTTTATCATCGCTTTCAGCAAATAATTAACTTAATATAACGAACTCTAAGCTCATTTTTTGGTTGAAATATGTCAGAAACTCGTTTTTCCAAACCGCTGATTTATATGCTCATTGGAAGTGCAATAATTCTGGCATTATCACTGGGTGTCCGACATGGCTTTGGACTCTACCTTGTGCCTATGAGTGATGAGTTTGGCTGGGGACATAATGTCTTTAGTCTAGCGATTGCGATGCAAAACCTGATTTGGGGTGCTGCGCAGCCCTTTACAGGCGCATTAGCAGATAAATATGGCTCTAAAATTGTGGTTGCCGTCGGTGGTGTGTTGTATACCATTGGTTTGCTGCTCATGGCAGTCAGCTCTACGGGTTGGTTACTCAACTTAAGTGTCGGTCTTATTTTGGGCCTAGCATTATCTGCGACCTCTTTTTCTGTATTGTTATCCGCGGTGGGTCGTGCTGCACCGCCTGAAAAACGTAGCCTTGCTATGGGTATTGCCAGTGCAGCAGGTTCTTTTGGGCAGTTCATTATGCTGCCGTCAACCTTACTGCTGTTACAAAACTTTGGCTGGTCTGCGGCGCTGGTCGTTAGTGCACTTTTAATTGCGATGATTGTTCCACTGGCTTGGATGCTCAAAGCTCCCGCCTTTGTTGTACCGAATACGTCAACCAATCAAGTTCAGCTCAGCTTTAAAGATATATTAGTCATTGCGAAAAACCATAAACCATTTTGGTTCCTATCACTTGGTTTTTTGGTCTGTGGCTTCCAAGTCGTCTTTATAGGTATCCATTTACCTGGCTATTTGATTGACCATGGTTTTAATGCAACCACAGGAACTGTTTTCTTAGCGCTGGTCGGTTTATTTAATATCGTTGGCACCTACACTGCTGGTTGGCTAGGTGGGAAATATTCTAAACCAAAGTTACTGATGGGCTTATATGGGCTCAGAGGCATTGCAATTATTGCCTTTTTGATGCTCCCGCTCAGCACATTCACCATCTATAGCTTTGGTGTGGTGATGGGTTTATTATGGTTATCTACAGTGCCTTTGACCAACGGTATTGTGGCCAATATGTTTGGTATTAAGTACCTCAGCATGCTGAGCGGGATCGTGTTCTTTACCCATCAAGTTGGTTCATTTTTCGGTGGATGGCTAGGTGGTGTGAACCATGACGTGACAGGTAATTATGACTTGATTTGGCTGTTTTCTATTATTCTGAGTGTTTTTGGCGTACTGGTACATTTCTTTGTCGATGAAAAGGCGGTTGTCCATGACTAATTCATTTTTATGGCTCAAATGCGGTATCGGCATTAGCATTATTGCGTTGTTTGCTCTGGCTATTAGCCTTTGGCTGAATACGCCTGACCTGTTTGAGTATTTTAATCAGGCATTTTGCGCTCATTAAATCTGCATATTTTGAGCTCAATATTTCATTATAAAAGAAAAGCAATATAATCATCAGCTTAGTATTTTTTAAATTTTTTCATAAGTTTAGAACTTCTTTTAATTTTAAGATTACACATATTTTGATTACATTTTCTCTAGACCGCATATCTAGAGAAAATAATCAAAATGACCGCATTAACTCAACTTTCACAAGCGATTCATGATGCCCAACGTTGGCATCAACCTGAACAATTTCAAAATCCAGAAGAAATACAAATTATCCCACTGGCGGAAGAAGCCTTAGGTGCTGTGGTTTTTGGTTTAGATGCCCGTAAAGCCCAAGCAGGAGAGACCATCTATCGCTTGAAAGAAGCTTTGGCTGAACATCTACTTTTAATTTTTAAAAACCAAACTTTGGATGATCTGCAATATTTAGCCTTTGCCAGCTATTTTGGTTCTATCTTCCGCCCAAGTGCAGATAATCCAGTGCTGGCTAGTCAGTCTGACACTGGTGTTCCACCCGATGTGGTTCCTGTTTCCAATGCAGTCGGTCAAGGCGACTACACTGGTCATGGCGAACTCACCCCACATGCCGATCACCAGTGGACACCTCTTCCCTCTTTTGGCTCTCTACTCTATGCCCTTGAACTTCCTCAAGACGGCGGACAAACCTCTTGGTTCAATACCATCAAAGCCTATGATGCACTTCCCGGTGACGTGAAAAAGCAGATCGACCAGCTACAGCTGATTACTTATAACCCATTCGTCCGTGCGCAAAGTAATACAGGCAATACGGGTTATGGAGACAGCCCTTATTATCGCTTTAAAGATCAACCCATTTTAGGTCATGCCTATCCTCATCCCTTAGTCCGCACACATCCAGAATCTGGGCGTAAAGCGCTTTGGCTCAATACCCGTTCGGAAGTTGAATTACTCAATGTCGATGATAGCGAAGGCAGTGAACTGATTGCTGCACTTCGTACGCATATCCTCAAACCTGAGTTTCGCTATGAACATCACTGGGAAACTGGAGATATTGTCTTTTGGGATAATCAGGTGACACTACATTCACGTCGCCCCTTTCCTGTCGATCAACGTCGCTTACTCAAACGTATTAGTCTTGCAGGTGGGCGTCCGTACTAGGCGATAAATAAAATGAATAATTCATTGGCATGACACCAAAATGTCACGATTGTTTTAGATAATCTGTTAAAAAACCAATAAAAAAAGCCCATCGTTTGATGGGCTTTTTTTATTTCTATGACTTAAGCATTGCGTTTCGCAAAGTCATCCATAAAATTCACTAGGGCTTGCACGCCTTCTAGAGGAACCGCGTTATAAATACTTGCGCGCATCCCACCAACTGAGCGGTGACCCGCAAGGTTCAACAAATGGTTTTCTTCAGCTTCTTTCAGGAAAAGTTTTTCCAAATCTGGATTCGCCAAAGTAAACGGCACATTCATAATTGAACGGTTTTGCACAGCAATTGGATTTGCATAAAAATCGCTTGCATCGATATAACCATAAAGCAGTTTCGCCTTTTCAAGGTTCACTTTATGAATCGCCTCAACACCGCCTTGTTCAAGCAACCATTCAAATACTAGACCGGATAAGTACCAAGCATAGGTCGACGGTGTATTGACCATCGAATCATTCTTCGCTTGTGAAGCGTATTTCAAAATGCTTGGAATTTCAGGTTTGGCTTGATCTAGCAGATCTTCACGAACAATAACCAAGGTTAAACCCGCTGGGCCAATGTTCTTTTGCGCGCCTGCATAGATGATACCAAATTTAGTCACATCAACAGGTGCAGACAAAATACTTGAAGACAGATCCGCAACCAATGGCGCATGGGTTTCTGGAATAGCTGCAAACTGAAGACCACCAATCGTTTCATTGTCTACATAATGCACATAAGCCGCATCTTGAGATAAGTTCCAAGTGCTTGAGTCTGCAATGGCAAGTTTTCCATCAATTTGCGTACCCGCTTCAATGACGTTGATATCGCCATAGCGCTGCGCTTCTTTCAGTGCTTTCTCAGACCAAATTCCAGTATGGATATAGTCCGCTTTTCTGTTTTTACCCAACAAATTTAAAGGAATCGCGGAGAACTGAAGTGAAGCACCACCTTGAAGGAACAAGACTTTATAGTTCTCTGGAATGTTCATGAGTTTACGTAAATCTGCTTCTGCTTTTTCAGCCACAGCAACATAGTCTTTACTACGGTGACTCATTTCCATGATGGAAAGACCTTTGCCTTGCCAATCAAGCATTTCAGCTTGTGCTTTTTCTAAAACGGCAGTAGGTAATGCAGCAGGACCAGCACAGAAGTTGTACGCGCGCATGATTTTTCCTTTCAAAGTGAAACACAATAAAATGATGGCATTTAACCACAGATAGCCAGTGCTTGCAGTAAATTCAACTGAAAATATTTCAATGTAATCTCACCTTTACAGTCAAAAACTCAATCAAGATCAACGATCCAGTTTTAACTCAGCACTCCTCAATCAATTACAGCAGCGCTTTCCGATTCACCAAAGCTCAAACGAAAGCATTTCCTTTGCTTAAAAATGTCGCTAATCTATTGATATACATTTGCAAATTAAACAATTCAGTAACTGAGTCAGCATTCAGAACAGTTAGATTATGCGTATAATGTGCAAAAACATAGAAAAGAGTCGTGCTCATGCCACAAAGACTATTCAACATGCTTAATACACCAGCCAACAAATTCTTATTGCGTACATCACTGCCATCAATCTTGTCATTAAGCATGTTCGGTCTCAGTCTCGGAATCAGCTCGACAACTTTTGCTGCATCCATCAGCTATCAACAAGCTGAGCAAAGTGTGTTACAAGACTCGTATAGCACACAGGCCACCCAAGCCTTACAACAAGCCTCAAAGCTAGAAGCTGAAGCAGTGAAAGGCTTGGGGCTACCTCGTGTCGATCTGAATGTTCGTGCCTATGCTTTTCATAATGAGCTGGATGTACCACTTGGTGCACTCAAAAATAATTTAGAACACACACTTTCTCAAAACATTAATGACCGTATAAATCAACAAAATCTGCCACCTAATATTTCTGACCCTTTAAAAGAAGGTATTAATCAGACCATCCATAATGGTGTCGGGCTTATTCCAGACAACTCTCAAATTACCTTAGAAGATCAAGTCATACGCCCAACCATTTCTGCAATGATGCCGCTTTATACAGGTGGGTTAACCTCAAGTGTGAAACAAGTCGCCAATATCAAAGCAAAACGTAGCGAACTCAATACAAAACAACAGCAAGACCTACAACGCTTTGAACTGATTCAAGCCTATTTCAATGTTCAACTGCAAAAACAGTTGCTCGCGTCTAGCCAATATAATTGGCATGCAATGCAAAAACACTATGACAATGCACTTAAACTTGAACAACAGGGCTTTATTAGTAAAGGCCAGCGCATGCAATTTGAAGTGGCAAAAAACAATGCACAGCGGAGTGAACAAGCCAGTCAGGCCAATTTAAAAGCCAGTTTATTTCAGCTGAATAACCTTTTACAAAGCAGCCAAATTACTGAGCTAACCACACCACTCTTTATTAACAGTACCCAAAACCAAGATTTAAATACTCTACTCAGGTCATATGCAGATCAATCGGCCTTAGTACAAAAACTGCAAATGGACACTCAACTGGCACAAGCCAATGTCACGGCACAAAACGCCGCCAAGAAACCACATATTTTTGCCTTTGGTGAATACAGTCTGGACGATAAAAATAACTGGATCGTTGGCTTAGCCGCACAGTACAATCTGTTCTCAGGCATTGATAAAAACAAAAATGTCCAAGCAGCAGAGTTACAACGCTACGCTTCTGAACTGATGACAGCACGGACTAAACAAGAAATTGAAAATGTGATTTATAAATCGTATAGCGAAGCCACCACAGCGCAGCAAAGTGATCAGTTATTACAGCAAAATATAAAAGCAGCGCAAGAAAATTTACGTATACAAGAACTGTCCTTTAAAGAAGATATGGGAACAGCGACCCAAGTGATCGATGCACAAAATATGCTCAGCGCTTTAAAAGCAGAAACCGCACTGAATGCCTATAAATATGTCATGTCACTGGCGACGCTTCTACAAAGTCATGGTTCGATCCATCAGTTCCAAACCTATCTTCTGCAACCCAATACGCGATTTATTCGTTAATTCTTTGATGAGAGCCATTTAATGAATCAAGATCAAAACCAATCTGATCCGCAAAAACCTGAAAAACAAGAAGATCAAGCGGTGCCATCAACAGAGGAATTAACCACAAATGATACTCAAGAGCAGGTACAAGCTGAGACCGAACAGACTAAGCCAGCATCAGCCAATACAAACACCGAGCAAAAGTCCAAAGCAATCAAGCTGATTGGGGGCCTTGCTCTTATTATTCTATTCATCGTGATTGCTTTTGGACTGTGGAAGGCCTATCAACCAAAAACGGTTGAAATCCAAGGTCGGGTTGAAGCAGAAACGATCCATGTTAGCACCAAAGTGCCAAGTCGAATTGATGAAATTTATGTACATGACGGACAGAAAATCAGCAAAAACCAAGAACTCGTTCGACTGTATAGCCCAGAAGTCGATGCCAAAAAACAGCAAGCATTGGCCAGCTTACAGGCTGCTTTAGCACTCCAATCTACCGCTGACCGTGGCTCTCAGGAAGAAAATATTGCGAGTTTATACGCCAACTGGCAAGCACTGAAAGCACAGCAAACTTTGGCACAAACCACCTATCAACGTGGTGCAAACTTGTATCAACAAGGTGTCATCTCACGCCAACGTCGCGATGAAATGCATGCTGCGGCCCAATCAGCTGCTCAAATGACAGAAGCCGCATATCAACAATATGCTCGGGCTAAACGTGGCAGCACTCCACAGCAAAAAAGTTCAGCAGATGCGCAAGTGCAAATTGCAAAAGCAGCTGTTGCTGAAGTCAATGCACTTGAAGCTGAAACCAAACTACTCTCACCTATTGACGGTACCGTTTCTAAAACTTATGGCAAACCCTCTGAATTGGTAGCAATGGGGGTACCGATTGTCAGTATTATTCAAGATCGCGAGCTTTGGGTATCACTGAATATTCGTGAAGACCAATACGCCAACATCTATCAGGCAAAACAAATTGAAGGCTTTATTCCAGCCTTAAAGCTATATACCAACTTTAATATTAAAAATATTGATGCCGAAGGCGAATTTGCCACCATTAAAACCACACGCCAAACAGGAGGCTATGACATTCGTAGCTTTAAAGTTCATTTAACGCCTGCGCAAGCCATTCCAGACCTAAAAGTTGGCATGAGTGTGTTGTTTAAAGTCAAAGAGAGCCAATAATGCTAAGTGGGTTACTGCGGGAACTAAACTATTTACTCAAGCATAAGTGGGATCTATGTTTAGTTACGCTTGCCCCACTGTTTATTATCGTACTGTTTTCCAGCATGTTTGCCCAAGGTAAACCCGAACATTTGCCTATTGCGATTATTGACCAAGACCAAAGCGAGCTAAGCCAAAACATACAGCGCTATTTAAAACTCAACCATACTTTAGATGTCGCCATCGTCAGTGATCAAAATACCGAAGTTGAAAAGTTGCTGAACCAAGCCAAAGTTTGGGGTTACGTCAGTATTCCCAATGGCGCCGAACAACGTTTTGTTCAAGCTAAAGATGCTGAAATCAGCATCGCCTATAACCAAAGTTACTTTAGTGTGGGGAACACCATTTCATCAGCCATGTTACTCAGCACAGTTGAAGCCATGGCAGACTATGCTGGTGAAAGCTATTTAGAAAATACTATTCCTTATTTAGATGTACCTACACCACACGTTAAAATTTCGACCTTATACAACCCAAATTTGAGTTATGAGTTCTATTTAGAACCCTTTATGATTCCTGCAATTTTGCATTTACTACTCTGCTGCTGTGTCGCGTTTTCAGTCGGTCAAGAATTTAAGTTTCATACAGCGCAAAATTGGCTAAACAACCAATCTGCTTTTAAAGCCATCCTCTCTAAGAATCTGACCTATGTACTAATTTTTAGCTTATGGACATGGGCGTGGATGTTTTGGCTGATTGAGATTCGCGGTTGGTTTGTTGCAGGTCAACTTTGGTTGATCATGTTGGCACAGCTTTTATTTTATAGCGCCTATGCTTTGATCAGTAGTACCATTGTTTTAGCCACCAATAATTTATCCAAAACCTTTGGGTTAATTGCTGTGTATGGCGGCTCATCACTCAGTTTTGCAGGAGTGACCCTCCCCTTAAATAACGCACCACTGTTTACCAAATTTTGGGCCAATATTATCCCTTACACACCTTATGCCAAACTACAAACCGAACAATGGGTCATTGGTAGCCCAATCAGTTCATCGCTGTTGCCTTTACTCATACTTATCCTCTATGTGGTCTTTTACGCTGTGACCTCTGTCCTGCTGCTCAAAAAAAGAATCAAAGGAGCAGTATCATGAAGTCATTTTTGTACTATTACCTCAAGACATTTAAAGACATTATCGCCAATCAGTCGATTTTAACCACGCTCATCCTCTCGGTGATTTTCTATAGTGTTTTCTATCCGACTGCCTACAAAGCACAGCAAGCAGAAGCTTTACCGATTGTGATTGTGGATGAAGAACAAAGTATCGTGACCAATAACATCATTCAGCAAGTTTCGCTCAGTCCAAATGTTGAAGTGAAAGCTGTGACGGGCAATTTCCTCGATGCTGAAAATATGATTAAACAACAGCAAGCCGATGGTATTTTGCTCTTACCCGAAAATCTTTCCAACAGTCTTCGGCATGGCGAAGTCGGTGGGATTGGGCTCTATCTCAGCGCGGCAAACTTCTTAAAAACCAAGCAAATTGGACTAGGTCTCGCTACCTCAATTGAAAATGCTGTACGCGAGCACGTGGAAAAATTTGGCAATATTTCGCACTTTTCTCCAGCCATTTCCATTCATCAAACGCCGCTTTTTAACACCATGTCGGGTTATGGCAGTTATATTTTCCCAGCCATTGCTCCGCTGATTATTCATCAAACCATCGTGCTCGGTTTAGGGATGTTATTGGCCGGATACCGCGAACAGAAATGGCGACCAACGACGACGGAATTTTTTGCGATTTTTTGCGCCATTCTGACCATTGGTATGCTCGGTTGTTTATATTTATTTGGCTTTATTTATTGGTTAAATGACTACCCACATGGGGGAAATTTTAGTGGTATGTTACTGGCCGTGCCGATTTTTATAGGCTGTATCGTGGCTTTAGGCATGTTGATTTCAACATTTTTCGATATGCCTGAACGTGCAGGACATGTCATTGTATTTACCTCTATTCCGCTATTTCTACTTTCAGGAACAGCATGGCCACACGCCGCAATGCCCGCTTGGATGCAATACTTGGGCAATGTTTTTCCATCGACCCAAGGTATTCAAATGTTTATTCAACTGAACCAAATGGGTGTACCAACTGCACTTATTCTGCCGAAACTACTCTATCTCTTTGTGTTTGGTATAGCTTGCGCAGCATTTGCTTATTGGCGTCTCAAGCATCGCTAAATTTTAGAACGTATTGATAGCAATCCTACCCATTTAATCCGTTGAAGCCCCATAAAGTTTGACATCAAAGCTACGAATTTTTGTGCTTCCGCCGGCTTTGTCAAAACCAACATCGTATTGAACTAGGTTTTTATTGCTATAAGCATACTCATAGGTAACTGCGTACAAACTTGGCTTTTCTGTCGATTTTTCAATGTGTTTCGATACAATTTTTTGAGTCGTTATGGCTTGTTTAGGAATCGATTTTGCAAATTTTCGCATGTCTTTTTCATGAGTTTTAAATTCAAGCTGTAACTCTGGCTCAAAATAAGTATAGAGCTGCGGAAAATCACCCTGAGTAAAGGCTTGATAAGCTTGCTGAGCTACTTTCTCTTGAGCAGGACTCGGATTTGGGATCGAATCCAATGCCTGTTGTCCCAATTTATCACACGCTGTTAAAGCCAACGCACAACTCAAAACCAGTAATTTTGCTTTCATAAAATCTTATCCACCACTAGGTCATCGCCAATATGAAAAAGGACGCCGAAGCGCCCTTTTCTTTTTCATTCAGTTAGTCTTCGTTCGATGTATTGGTATCTGTTGTATTTTCAGATGCATCTACATTTACTTCGTCAACTACAGTTTCTTCGGCAGTCTCGATAGAAGCATCTAAAATATCGTCTTCGACTTCAACGGCTTCCACTGCAACAACACCGACCAAGATTTCTTCATTGCCTAAACGAATCAGACGTACACCTTGTGCATTACGACCTGTTCTAGCAACTTCAGAGGCACGAGTACGAACTAAAGTACCGCCATCAGAAATCAACATCAACTCTTTAGATTCATCAATTGCAACCGCACCGACCAACTCACCGTTACGTTCTGATGTTTTGATAGCAATAACACCTTTACCACCACGTTTCTTGGTTGGGAAGTCATCAACTGGCGTACGTTTACCATAACCATTTGCAGAAGCACACAGTACTTCGCCAGTTTCAGGTACAACAACTAATGAAACAATACGGCTCGCCACATTTAAATCAGAAGATTCTTCATCATCTGAATCTGTGTCAGTTTCAACATCATCTTCGGCCTGAGCTGCAGCTAAAGTGACACGCATACCACGCACCCCTTTTGCAGTACGTCCCATCACACGTGCATCAGTTTCAGAGAAGCGAATTGCTTTACCTTCATTTGAGAACAACATGATTTGCTGTTCGCCATCGGTGATTGCAACACCAATCAAGGTATCTTCTTCTTTCAGCTCAATTGCACGTAAGCCGTTTGAACGAACATTACTAAATTGTTCTAATTCAACACGCTTGACCGTACCAGATGCAGTTGCCATAAATACAAAGAAGTTCTTACGCATTTTCTCTGCAAGATCAGCAAATTCAACAACGGTTTCATTGTCCAAATCTGTTGTTGAAAGCTCAACACCCAACTCTTTCAATTGCTTACGTAATGCATCAGAGAGTTCATCAGCATCTTCAGCCAACTCATCGAATGAAGCTTTTAACGCTTCATAATGCGCGTCGATAATACTATTTTCACGTAATATCGCGACATTGCTACGCACAAAGTTTTTGAACTCAGCTAAGCGTTCTTTAAATTTCTTCGGCGCATCAATCACAGGAAGAATTGCTGTGATCGTCTCATCGGCATCCAGTGGCAATAAGTTCACCATTGGGCGACCTTTCGAACCACGCGATGCTTGAGGCACTTCAAACACTCTCAGGCGATAGACTTTACCAACATTGGTAAAGCACAACACTGTGGCATGGTTAGATGTCACAATCAGATGCTGGATGTAGTCATCTTCTTTCATCGAGGTCGCAGATTTACCACGTCCACCACGACGCTGCGCAGCATAGTCTGAAAGCGGTTGTGTTTTCGCATAACCTGTTTTTGAAACAGTCAGTACCACTTGCTCTTCAGGAATTAAATCTTCACGAGAGAAGTCAATACGAGACTCAACAATTGCAGTACGACGAGCATCACCATATTGTTGCAAAATTAAAGCTAACTCTTCTTTAATCACGCCCATCAATAAATTGAAGTCATTTAAAATCGCTGTGAGTTCAGTAATTTGACCTAAAATTTCAGTATATTCAGCTTGTAACTTGTCTTGTTCAAGACCCGTTAAACGGTGCAAACGAAGTTCAAGAATCGCACCGACTTGCGCAGGCGATAAACGATATATCTGACCATCTAGACCAAACGGACGGTTTGGATCTTCACCTTCAATTTCGTCTGGACGTACAGAAACAGAACCTGCTTTTTCAAGCAGTGCAATTACATTGCCTGCTGCCCACTCACCTGCTTGTAAACGCTCACGCGCCTCAGCTGGGTTTGCAGAAGTTTTAATGGTTTCAATGATCGCATCAATATTTGCTAATGCTACCGTCAAACCTTCTAAAATATGGCCGCGCTCACGTGCCTTGCGCAATTCAAACATGGTACGACGCGTCACTACTTCTTGGCGGTGACGAATAAATGCCGCAACAATGTCTTTCAAGTTCATTAACTTTGGCTGGCCGTTGTCTAAGCACACCATGTTAATGCTGAAAGAGTTTTCCAACTGCGTGTTTTGGAATAAGTTATTTACCACAACTTCAGCATTTTCACCACGCTTTAAGTCAATGGCAATACGCATCCCGTCTTTGTCAGATTCATCACGTAGCTCAGAAATACCTTCCAGTTTTTTCTCTTTCACTAACTCAGCGATACGTTCAATGGTTTTCGCTTTGTTGACTTGATATGGAATTTCTGTGAAAACGATCGTGGTACGACCTGTTTTTTGGTCTTCTTCAAAGTGGTATTTACCACGAATATGCAAACGACCTTTACCCGTACGGTAAGCATCAACAATGCCCGCTTTACCGTAAATAATGCCACCTGTAGGAAAGTCTGGACCCGAAATATACTCCATCAATCCTTCAATTGAAATATTTGGGTTTTCAGCATAAGCCAAACAAGCGTTCACGACTTCAGTCATGTTGTGCGGCGCCATATTGGTCGCCATACCCACAGCAATACCTGTAGTACCGTTAATCAGTAAGTTAGGAATACGCGTTGGCATCACTTGCGGAATACGTTCAGAGCCGTCGTAGTTGTCTTCCCAATCCACCGTATCTTTTTCAAGATCGGCAAGAATTTCATGAGTCAACTTACGCATACGAACTTCGGTATAACGCATCGCAGCTGCGCTATCGCCATCGACCGAACCGAAGTTCCCCTGACCATCAACCAATTGATAACGCAAGCTAAAATCTTGAGCCATACGAACAATGGTTTCATAAACAGCAGAATCACCGTGTGGGTGATATTTACCGATCACATCACCAACCACGCGGGCAGACTTTTTATAAGCTTTGTTGTAGTCATTACCCAATTCGTGCATTGCATAAAGCACACGACGATGAACAGGTTTTAGACCATCTCGAACATCTGGCAAAGCACGAGAAACAATCACGCTCATTGCATAGTCAAGATACGAGTTCTTGAGTTCATCCTCAATCGCAATCGGTCTGATTTCCGATACGCTCATGCATACTCCTTATTCTACAAACGTAAAACCGCTTGCATTTATATGTCGTAAAACTTGCAAAATTATTAGTTCAAAATACTGAACTAAAAACTGAAATATAGCCGCAAATTATAGCATAAACACTCTGATTTTTGTGTCACGTCACCACAGTTAATCTCGTTAATTTTCTTTAATTTAGGGGTTATTTTTTACACATGTATAGGATGTACATTTACAGCTCCATCACATTCCCTGTTAACGTTGCGTAAAATGCAAAAAAGCCCTCATTTTTGAGAGCTTTAAGCCATGTCTTGCCTATCTTTGGACTTACTGATCAACCCCTTGCTTATCGCGCCGCATAATATGAAATGCCACCATAAACAAGCCCAATATTAAAGGAAACTCATATAGCTCCTCCATAAGGTCTTTATAAGCAATCTGATGTAAGAAAATTCCACCATAAATGCGACTGTGTTCAATGCCGTCAGAAATAATCAAACCCAACACCGTGAGCAGCATTGCCCAAGCAGGTATCGTAATGTTCTTCATTTTTATCGCAATCTCATGGCGCAATGGTTTAACCAACAACATAAATACGACTGAACCAATCAAAACTACCGAGATGCCACGAAAATATACTTTTGGGACCTCAGGGAAATAGTCTCTACCCCAACTGGTGCTACGCCCAAATAAAAGTAACCACCACAGTACTCCCCAGATCCAAAAATACTTTTTACCCTCTGGAAGACGCATCGGCTGCATATAAAAATAACTAAATACAGCGAATATCAATAAAAGTAGAGCTTGTATATTTTCCACGCCACGTACAACAGCACCACCTAAAAGTGGAAGCTGTAGATCAGCCAAAAATGGAAAGATTAAACACAGAACAGCAAGGATCAGAACAGACCACGATACACGCGTATCAATCAGCAAAATCACGACTCCCAACTTAACAAAAAAAGTTTTATGTAAGTTAAGCTTAAAAATGGATGGCAAATAGTATCATAAATCTGAATATTCAGATGCACACTCATCTTAAGAAATGCTTAAATTTTCATTATTATTTGCAAAATACAAGGACTTAAAATAACAAAATAAATATCGAGTGATTTTGATTTTTTATAATATTGAGATTGATTTACGCACATAAAAAAACGCTCCTGCACATGACAGCTAAGCATTGCTTAAACTGCTTGCACAAAAGCGTTTTTTGAAACGTTGTCAGGAATTAGATTTTAGATACTAACTCTGGAACAACGGTATTCAAATCACCTACTAACCAGTAATCCGCTACTGCATTGATAGGTGCTTCTTCGTCTTTGTTGATCGCAACGATCACTTTAGAGTCTTTCATACCCGCCAAGTGCTGGATCGCACCAGAGATACCTACAGCGATATACAGGTCAGGTGCAACAATTTTACCTGTTTGACCTACTTGCATGTCGTTTGGAACAAAACCTGCGTCAACCGCAGCACGTGATGCACCTTGAGCAGCGCCCAATTTGTCAGCCAATGGATCAAGAACAGTATGGTAGTTCTCACCTGAACCCACACCACGACCACCTGAAACCACGATACGCGCAGCAGTTAATTCTGGGCGTTCAGATTTTACGATCTCTTCAGCAACAAACTTAGAGATACCCGCATCTTTTGCTTCGCTTACAGCTTCAACCGCAGCAGAACCACCTTCAGCAGCGACAGGGTCAAATGCTGTACCACGTACAGTACCAACAATGATTGCTTCATCAGACTGAACTGTTGCAATCGCGTTACCTGCATAGATTGGACGCTTAAACGTATTTGCAGATTCAACAGCAATGATGTCTGTAATCATGCTGACATCAAGAAGAGCAGCCACACGTGGAAGAATATTCTTACCCGTTGTAGTTGATGCAGCCAATACGTGTTTGAAACCACCTTTAGCAATATCTGCAACCAAAGCTGCAACGTTTTCAGCCAATTGGTTTGCGTAAACTGCGTTGTCAGCAAGTAATACTTTGCTTACACCCGCAACTTTTGCAGCAGCATCAGCAACAGCTTGAGCGCCAGAACCAGCAACTAATACAGTGATATCACCACCGATTTTTTGAGCTGCTGCAACAACGTTTAAAGTTGCACCGTTTAGTGCTTTGTTGTCGTGCTCAGCGATAACTAAAATACTCATGATTTTATCCTTCTGTATTAGATCACTTTCGCTTCATTTTTTAGTTTTTCTACAAGTTCGTCTACAGACTTCACTTGTACGCCGGCTTTACGTTCAGCAGGCGCTTCAACTTTAACTGTTTTAAGTTTAGTTGTCGTAGAAACACCAAAATCAGCAGGAGACTTCGTATCCAGCGGTTTTTTACGCGCTTTCATGATGTTTGGAAGAGCGGCATAACGTGGCTCGTTCAAACGTAAGTCAGTGGTGATGATCGCTGGAAGTGCAAGCTCAACAGTTTGTAAACCGCCGTCGATTTCACGAGTTACTTGTACTTTGTCGCCATCAACTTTAACTTCAGAAGCAAAAGTACCTTGACCTGCACCTAGAAGCGCACCAAGCATTTGGCCAACTTGGTTAGAGTCATCATCAATTGCTTGCTTACCAAGAAGAATCAACTGAGGTTGTTCAGCGTCAACAACGCCTTTCAACACTTTCGCAATTTCTAAAGCACCCAGTTGGCTGTCATCAGCTTCAACTAAGATACCGCGGTCAGCACCAAGCGCCATTGCAGAACGGATTTGCTCTTGCGCTTCTTTAGGACCAATAGAAACAACGATGATTTCTGAAACAGTTCCTTTTTCTTTTAAGCGAACCGCTTCTTCCACTGCAATTTCACAGAATGGGTTAATTGACATTTTAACGTTGGTTAAGTCAACACCACTGTTGTCCGGCTTAACGCGAACTTTAACGTTGGCATCAACCACACGTTTTACAGCAACAAGAGCCTTCATGTAATCCTCGGCTGTTTTAGCAAATGTAAATGTTGAGAAAAGTTAGTTTAACTCTTCACTTAAATTTTTTTAGGTGCCCTATCTTGCAATGTGTACGGCATTTCGGTCAAGTCACAATTCACCAAAGAGCTGTAAAAATGCGTAAATTTAGCTGAACGACGCGTTCATACTTTTTTGTACGCACTATATTTGCACAAAATCGCACTCAGATTAAGTTATGATTTTTATTATATTTTTATCTGATTTACATTATTCAAAGATTTGATTTCTTTTCTCTAATATTCATCATCAAATAGATGATTGACTGCCTGTTTACATCTTTATCAGGCTTCACAAATCTGTCATTTAAGATAGATCACGCAGCCTTAGATTCAAATACTCATTATTCTAGACATACGATGACACAATATTGCTGCTTTATTAGGCGATCTTAAAAACTTCCTCAAAAAAAAGCATGCCCTTCTGACATGCTTCTCTGAGTTTAATTGGCAATCAGCCATGTCGCGGCCAATGCCAACAGACCACCTGAAGTGCCATCAATCCATTTTTGCTTACGTTCATCTATTGGGGCCTTCTGTGTCAGTTTTGCAAAACCAGACTCAAACTACAGTAGACCACAAAAATCATCGCGATAAAGAGTAAAGATAAAATCAAACCTTGACTGACAGTGTTGGCAGATTTATCGATAAATTGCGGCAAGATTGCAAAATAGATAAGCATACCTTTAGGATTTAATAGTGCGGTAAAAAAGCCTTTTTTGATCGGGTTATTTTCCGTTTTTCGGTCTAGTTGCAATTTTTTAGTGCTAAAAACCGACTTTAATAAACCAAAGGCCAAATACAACAAATATGCAATACCCAGCCAGCGGATGGTTTCAAACAAAAGCGGGAAAGACACAATAATGGCAGCAATACCCAAAGCCACTAAAATTGAATGTAGTAAATAGCCTGTACATACGCCGATAGTCGCCATCATGCCTGCTTTTGCATCTTTGCCCATAACTTGAGACAGAATAAATAACATATCTGGCCCAGGTGTAAAAATTAGTGGCAGCACGGTCAGTGCAAAGAGTACATATACAGACATTTCCTTTCCCCTTTCATCCATTAGAAAGTGAAAATTAGTATGTGCGAAATAATACAAAATTGGCTTTCAATTTATTCTATAATAAAACGTATTTTTCAAATTATATTCTAAGATATGAAACAATCACCAAAGTCTGTGCGCATAAAACTTGACCGTATTGATAAAAATATCATTCGCCACTTACAAGACAATGGCCGTATTCAAAATAATGACTTAGCACGAGAAATCGGTCTATCACCGTCTTCATGCCTAAGACGCGTCAAACTATTAGAAGAAGCAGGTGTTATTCAAAATTATACCACAGTGGTCGATCCACAAAAAATTGGCCTTCAACTGATTCTGTTCTCGCGTATTTGGCTGGTCGGTCAAGATGCCGAAACCATCGACACCTTTATTGAAGCCATGAAAGAGCTCCCTCAAGTCATGGAATGCTACATTATTTTAGGTGAATGCGATGCAATGCTGAAAGTCGTGGTACCCGATTTAGAAAGCTATCGTGAGTTCCAATCCACGCATTTGACCAAAAAGAATGGCATTACCAGTGTCAAAACAGACTTGCCAAGTCAAATCATTAAACAAAGTTTCCAACTGCCGCTTGATGAAATCTAATGTCAGCGCATTTAAATTTTGCGATAGAAACGACGCGTTTACGTCTAAGAGCTTGGCACGCAGATGACTTTCCTGCATTTGCGCAGTTAAATGCCGATGCTCAAGTGATGCGTTATTTTCCTCATCCACTCACGCAAACAGAAAGCGATACCCTTGCGCAAACGTTTCAGCAATTCATCAATCAAAATGGTTGGGGCTTTTGGGCAGTCGAACTGAAGCATAGTCAGGAGTTCATTGGATTTACAGGCTTACATGCTCAACCTGAGTGCTTTGATTTTTCACCCTGTGTCGAAATCGGTTGGCGATTAGACTCGAAATTTTGGCATCAGGGTTATGCCACAGAAGCTGCACAGGCTTGCTTATATTTTGCTTTTTCGGTTTTAGACTTGGATGAGGTTGTTGCTTTTACCGCAGTTCAAAATAGGGCTTCTGAAGCGGTAATGAAACGTCTTGGCATGCAACATCGTGGCTATTTTAATCATCCTAAACTCGATCAAAATAGCCCACTGCTTCGACATACGCTCTATGCCATTAAGCCAGCTGACTTTCTAAAAAATCACGATGAATATGACTTAAATCAATCAATTCATATTGTCCAAGATTAAAAATTTTCCAGACTTCAAAAAAGTCGTCTTTCAAATCAATGCTATTTGAGGGCTGTGCAGTCGCTTGCCACTGTAAATCGGAAATCCATAAATAGTATTGCCCAGTCTCTGCATTAAAAGCCTGAACTTTACCTGCTGCATTGACGCCTTGAACAAATGCATTTTCGGGCAGTACAGGCTCAATATTGGCTAAACTAATTTCAACAAAATGTTTGACCTGACGCAAACCATAGCCCGCAAAAATATCTTTTTGCGCGGAGCTGAGTTGATCATACTTTGCTTGTATATCTGAAATCATATACTGACCTATTTTCACATTTGTCATCTTCAATATAAGCTTAAATCTACCGTTTCATTAAACTGGAACATTAAGCCCATCCTCTTTTAAGTTTATACTCTATTTTTTGCCGATTTATTATTCTACAAAAGTTCATAATCACACTTTTTCTAACAAAAGTGATCGATCATTGCTACTTATTGATCTAGTTGATTCAAGCAAGAATAATGCCGAATTTCACAGCCCCTAGCTGTTTAGTCCCGGCATTTGATGGATCGGATCAATTTTAAAAAGTTCAGGTTCATCTGTCCACTGTTTGCAGATGAATTCGTAGGGAGTCAGGCCCCTGAGTGTTTTGAGTCTGCGGCCGAAGTTGTA
>NZ_MVOM01000031.1:0-45276 GCF_002018895.1 Acinetobacter sp. MF4640
TTCTTGACTCAAGCATTAATGCAGTACGATCTTCAAAGTTAAGATGATGGTATGACAATTTTATATACTCCATAAACCCTTTAAATTAATTAGGTGGTTTATGTCGCACTTCAAGTTTTACTCTGCCAAGATTTAATAGTCCAATAAAAGCGTTATTTTAAGAGATAGAGATATTCAATAATCATTTTGTTGGGTAGCTGGAAGATAAGATGAAAACGATAAACTTGAAAAATAAAAATTAAAGAGTATTAGC
Organism: Acinetobacter sp. MF4640; assembly: GCF_002018895.1. Lineage (NCBI taxonomy): Bacteria > Pseudomonadati > Pseudomonadota > Gammaproteobacteria > Moraxellales > Moraxellaceae > Acinetobacter > Acinetobacter sp. MF4640. The sequence continues at coordinate 254 of NZ_MVOM01000031.1, forward strand.
GATGTATGTAATTATTATTTTTAACTAAATAAAGTACTCCGAAGATGCCGCTGCATGTGTCGTTACCCTGAACCCGATGAGTTCTGAGGGAAATCTTGTTTTTGGCGATCGGAGACAATATTAAACAGAGCTTAAATATATGTAAAATTAAAATAAATATTTGTATTTAAACAATAAAATCTATGAAAAAATACCACATTGCTCAGAAGTATAAATAATTTGCCTACCATATGCCTACTTTTTAATGTTTTCAGCCTACCATTTGCCTACTAAATTTACTTGTAAAATTTAATAAAAAAGGCGAAATAAACCGATTTTTGAGATGTAGAGCTTATTCGTTGGCATTTAATTTAGGCAGAAGCATCTGCTTTTTATCAACAGTTTTCGATATTTGAAATTGCAGAAAGTACATCAGGGTAGTTACTTCGATATTAGAAAATTACGTATCAAAACAGCTGAATAGTTTTTTCTTTAAATTATTTATTTACAATAAATAATTTAAAGTTATTTGATAAAAAAATTGACTGGAAAGTAAACAAGAATTATTTTGATAAAAATTCTTATTACTATTTGCAAATTATGAAAAAGCCCTCTTCAATATCTATGTCTAAAAAACTTTTCCCAATATTAGCAACAACAGGTGTAATTTTCATTTCTAATTCGAGTTTTGCAGAAAACTCAGAAAAGGTTTCTCCATCAGAAAATACTGTACAACAGTTAGAAACAATGACATTCACTGCCTCACGTGCTGATGAAGTCCAAGAAAAATCAAAACAAGTGACAAAGTTAGATGAAAAACAAATTGAACTTTTAAAAAATTGTTCTTCATGGAATATTGCAACTGTTTTAGCAAAAGCTGTGCCTGGCTTATCTGATTCAAGTCGTACAATTACAGATTATGGACAAACATTACGTGGGCGAAATGCACTTATCTTAGTTGATGGTGTTCCGATGAATTTAACGCGTGATACTTCTAGAGGTCTTTCTTCTATTGATCCGGAAAGTATTCAAAATATTGAAGTTATTCGAGGAAGCAACGCCATTTACGGTAGTGGTGCAGCAGGCGGGATTATATCTATAACAACTAAAGCTGCTGGTGGAGAACCTACAGCTAAAACTGTTATTGGCTTACAAAGCCCTTTAACTAATTTCCGTACAGATGCATTAAGTGGGGATATTCACCAATATTTTACGGGAAGCTTGGATAATTTTGACTATGCATTGGACTTTGGCTATCAACGTATTGGTAGTCCATATGATGCCAGTGGTGATAGAGTTGCTCCAGAACCCAGTCAAGGTGATCTTTATGATGCTGATGCCTATAGCATAGGGGGTAAAATTGGCTATCATATTGATGACAATCAATACCTACAGCTTGCGGCGAATTACTATAATGCAGAACAAGATTCTGATTATGCAGCTGATACGAGCACAAAAAAATATCCTCTTGGTAGTGTACCTGCTCAAGCAATTAAAGGTTTAAAATTAAAAGATCAAAATAAAAATGAAAATCAAATCTATAATTTGACCTATATCAATAAAGATTTATTAGGAAATAAAGTTGATGCACAACTTTACTATCGAGACTTCTTTACTCGCTTCTCACCATTTGATGCGCGTGGTAATGCAAATCGTGGAAAACAAGTCGATCAAATTTACCAAGAAAATAATGTCCTAGGTAGTCGCTTAACAGTCTCGACTCCACTTGAATTCTTGGGTGATACAACTGTAGTTTGGGGCGGTGACTTTAGTCGTGAAAAGAGCGAGATGCCCTTGGATATTTTTGACCCTCAAATTTATGATCAGTCTGGTGGTCTAGAGTTTGTTAAAATTGGGAATCTTATTTATTTGCCTGAGCTCACAACTCAAAGTCTTGGCGGATTTGTTCAATTTAAGCATCAATTTAATGACCAATGGGCTGCTGAGATTGGAACTCGTTATGAAGATAGTTACGCTGAAATCGATAGTTTCATCCCATTATCTCAGTTAGGTAAACCAAACCCTTATACAGTCCAAGGGGGTAAAGTTAAAGCTGATGCATGGTTATATAATGCAAATCTTACTTTCTCTCCAACTGATCAACACTCGATATACGGCTCTTTTAATCAAGGCTTTCAACTTCCTGATGTTGGTGTAGTTATACGTAATGCTGGAGTCGGTTTTAACCTTGCTTCATCATTTTTAGAACCTGTAAAAGTTGATAATTATGAGCTTGGTTGGAAGGGTGATTTTAAAAATATCTCATCTAGTTTTGCCGTATTCCATTCAACCTCTGACCTTGGAGGTGTCCAATCTTTTAACAATGGATTGGTTCTTGCTAGAACAAAAGAGAAAGTTTCTGGTGTTGAAGCAACTATTGACTACATTGATGATGTTAATGTTTGGGGGACTGGGGGGAGTGTAACGTGGATGAAAGGTCGTGAAACTCCACAAAACACGAATAAAGAACAAGTTATGACGGGCTTCAGAATCCCACCATTAAAATTGACTGGTTACATCTCTTATAGTCCAACTGATACTTGGACGAATAGACTACAGGCAACTTACTTTGGTGCGAAGGACTACAGGTTGAATGGCGTAAACGGTTTTGGTCGTTATGATGTGAAATCTTATACAACGGCCGACTTAATCAGTAGTTTTGCGCTTAACAAAAAAGATATTGTAACTATTGGTTTAGAAAATATGTTTAACCGAAAATATTACCCACTTTATAGCCAATTGCTAAGATCTGGTGACAATACAAGTCACTTAGTAGCGAATGGAGCAACGTTAAAAGTTTCTTATAGTCATAAGTGGTAGTACTTATCTTTATTTGTGGTTAAAAAAACATGGGTCATTAAAGAATGGCCCAAGTTTTAACGTATAACATTCGTTAGCTTTTAAGGCCCTCTACATAGGGCTTTTTTTACTTTATAGCTATTTATGGATTTGCTTTTGGCAATGCAGAAATTAATTTAGACTCATAATCATCAAGTACCCCATCAATGTTTTCTACCCATTTCGTACCATTGGCAATTTGAGCTGATTTTGTCACCTTGCTATAAATGTGGAGAGGGGCTGTATTCAAGTCTTTCGCATTCACGACATTTGTATCTATTTCTGAGTGAATTTTGATTGACGCAAATCCAGGCTGGAACCATGACCAAAATTTATTAATTTTAATGGTGAGGATTAGATCGGCATTTGCTCGATTGGTTTCATTGTCTGTAATGACTTCATAACCTGATTGTTTAAGTGCATGAGTTGTGCGTTTTTGTAATAACTCAGACACGGTCTCTTTTTCTAAAAGAATATCGCCTAACGCTTTTCCGTAGCCATTTCTTTTACGCGCAACAGCTTTTGCTTTTTCTTCAGTAGTTGCTTTGGCTAAACCATCCTTTAAAGACGGAATATCAGGTGTGGTTGGTTTGTCTTGGAATGTTCTATTATCTTCGACCAGCGCGATAATTGCTTTCTTAGAACTCGGCACTTCTTGAGAGGATGCGGAAGTATTAGGCGTTGGAACTTGAATCAATCCGCGTGATGTCGCACAGCCTGAAAGAGTGGTTATTAAGAGCCCCATAGCAAGTAACATGGAAGAGCGTTTCATTTAAGATCCCCGAGATTGGTGGTTATTGTAAAAAAGTGCATAAAGTTAATAAGATACGTTATAAAAAAGCTTAACTATTTCATTTTTAGCAGTAATTCAAAAGATTGGTTTGTAGAAGGCTGGGGGATTTTGATTGAATTTTACCAAAAAGTAAATAATAACCATTGTCAAATGAGAATAAAGACGTTAGATTGCGTTACAAATTTGATGGTTAATATTGATAATTGTAAAAAATGAAAAAGCGTTTCGAAAGTGAGTAAATTTATATTGATGCTTAAATGTCATCGGATTTAAATATCCGAAGTGTATGGTTCAGCCATCTTTAGATGGGTTGATGCAATGCTCGGTTTTCTTGAAAAATTCCAATTAAAAACAATCAGTGTGGCATATATAAGTTTGAATGCTTTATTTCTCTCCGCTTGTCAAAGTAGTGATTTAATGCAAGCTCAACCAACTCATGCAGTACAACTACTCAAACAACAAAAAGTCCAACAACCGAAACGTGTAGTGTTTTTCTTGGGTGATGGAATGGGCATGACTACACTTACCGCTTCCCGCATTTATGCTGTCGGTGAAGATGGTCAGTTAGCAATTGATCGGTTACCTGAGTCTGCCTTTGTTCGTACCTTTTCTGAAGATGCGCAAGTCACTGACAGTGCACCTTCGATGGGTGCGTACATGACCGGTGTGAAGATGAAAAATGAGGTGATCTCGATGCAGACAGGGACAATTGCAGTTGAACCTGATTCAGTAGGGAATAACCAGTGCGGGACTAACCCACAAAACAAAAATAAGCAAAACACACAGACTTTACTCGAATTAGCCAAAGCAAAGGGTTGGGGGACAGGGGTTGTGACCACGACGCGAATCACGCATGCCACACCAGCATCGACTTATGCGCATATTTGCCACCGTGATGCTGAAAATGATATTGCATCACAGCTGGTGCCGAATTCAAAAGGCGATGATTATCAACGCTATAACCTCAAACTTAAAGATGGAGTCGATGTGGTTTTAGGTGGAGGTAAGCGTCAATTTTTGCCTAAAGATGCAGGTGGAGAACGTACTGATGGGCGCAATCTAATTACCGAGATGCAAAAGGCAGGCTACCGCGTGGTTTTTGATGAAAACCAACTGTCCCAAGTGCAACTGGCGAAAAATGAAAAATTATTGGGTTTATTTAATCACAGCCATTTAAATTACGACTTGGATCGCACCAAGAAAAACTTGGCAGAGCCGAGTCTCAAGCAAATGACGCTGTCTGCTTTAGACATCCTGACGCAAAATAAAAAAGGTTTTTTCCTGATGGTGGAGGGCGGGCGTATAGATCATGCGCTGCATGACACCAATGCCAAACGTGCTTTACAAGACACGATTGCCTTAAATGATGCTTTAGAAGCAACCATTCAAAAGCTTAAACAAAGTGATCCTGAACTTAAAAATACACTGATTGTAATCACAGCCGACCATGATCACACCTTGGTTTTAAATGGTTATGCCAAGCGTACAGGAAAATACGTCGAAGGTAAGGAAACCAGTGTGCTTGGATTGGTAAAAAACTATGATCAAGCGGGCTTTGCTCAAGATATTCATGGTCAACCTTATCCGATTATCGGTTTTGGTACGGGCAAAAAACGCCCCACTCAAAACCGTATGGATGACTTGGTACTGAACTTAAAAGACACTGATGTCTGTCATCCTGTACAAGGGCCAAAGGCACCACAAGGTGAAAAATATAGTTTCACCTATCCTTTGGCTGAAACGGGTTGGTGTACGGGCACTGCTGCGGATGATTTCCAACAAGAAGCTGTGATTCAAACGGGCTATAAAGATAAAGAAACGCATGGCGGTGCAGATGTGTTTTTAGGTGCGATTGGTCAGGGAGCCGATCAGTTCTCAGGTAGCCTTGAAAATATTGAGGTCAATCACCTCATTCGTAAGATCACAGGCTTATAGCAGAGGGATATCACATGAAACATACTTTAAAAACCATCCCATACATGATGCTTCTGCTTACAGCGTCGATTTCTTCAAGTGCTTTGTATGCTGCGGACACCACAGTTACACCGACGAAAAGCGTTATATTCTTTTTAGGCGATGGCATGGGACCAACCACAGTGACGGCAAGTCGTATTTATGCTGTGGGGGAAAATGGCAAACTGGCCATGGACAGCATGAAGCACGCAGCAAGGATTAAAACCTATTCTGAGGATGGTCAAACCACAGATAGCGCTCCCTCTATGGGCGCCTATATGACTGGGCAGAAAAATAAAAATGAAGTGATTGCCATGACAACAGGAACGGTTGCGGTCGAACCTGAAGAAGGAAAATTGCCGAATGGCAAAAGCTTAGCGAAAGCCATCAACCGTTGTCCAGAACAGGGCAGTAGTATGGTCGCAGGGATGCCTGCGTTAAGTATTTTAGAACTGGCAAAAAAGCAGGGTAAAGCGGTTGGCGTAGTGACGACGACCGAACTCACCCATGCCACACCTGCGGCAACCTATGCACATATCTGTCACCGTGATGCGCAATACGATATCGCGCTTCAAGCTGTTCCAAAAGGTAAAGCTTATAATCCAAACTTATTGGATGGCATTAATGTCCTTATGGGAGGCGGCTTAAATCATTGGACGCCTTATGATGCAGTCTCTAACCCCAAAGGGCGCTTGGATGGTCGTGATTTATTGGCAGAGTTTAAACAGCAGGGTTATCAAACCGTTTTAAGCCAAAGTGATTTGGCACAGACGGTCAATACTCAGAAAATTTTCGGCGTATTCTCCACACAATCGCATTTAAATTTTGATTTGGACCGACTCAAGAAGAATATAGAGACTGAACCGAGTCTGGCGGCGATGACCAGTAAAGCGATTGATGCACTGCAAGCACAGAGTCATGGGCAAGGCTATTTCTTGATGGTTGAGGGTGGGCGTATTGACCATGCGCTACATGCCAATAATGCCAAAAGGGCATTGCAGGAAACCAAGGCATTTAATGATGCAATTCAAACTGCACTGGATAAAGTGGATTTGAGCAATACCTTGATTGTGGTGACGGCAGACCATGACCATGTGATGACCTTTAATGGTTATGCCGCACGAACGGGCCAAACGACGGAAACTAATCCGGGTATTTTGGGACTGAGCTATGACTATAATATTGCAAAAGAGCAAAATGCTTACAGCAAAGTGCTGGCTGATGGCCAAGTACATAATCCATACCGCGATGTAAATGGGGCAACAGGAACGACGCTTGTTTTTGGAAATGGTACGGGTAAACGTTTAGATATTCGTGACAGTATTAGCAACGAGCAAGCCTTTGCTGACGACTATAAACAAGAAGTCGGGGTACAACTGGCGAAAAGTGAAACGCATGGTGGCGGAGATGTGATGCTGTTTGCTGAAGGAAAGAATTCAAATCTATTCAAAGGCACACAAGAAAATACATGGGTATTTGAGCAATTGAAAAAGGCGTTTGGATTCTAATGGATAAAAGATTTATACGGCCGTTCAAATTCAAAATGAAATTCTTAGCATTGTCTTTCAGTTTGCTCAGTCCATGGGTATGGTCGGCCGATGAATATCGTATTGATTATCAGATTGAACGGTTGAATGCCAATGGGGTCACGACCATTCAAAAATACAGTGAGAAAATAATTCGAGATGAGCAAAATATTTGGATTGAACGTTTAAACACACAAACGCATGCTGACGAAGCCCAGACACATAGCAACACTCATGTGTCTGCCAAAACAGATACCCATGAGCATGTGAGTTTTGACAGTGCAATTCAGTGGATGCAGCGCAAAGATGCAGTCGAGCAAGCAAACGTAAACGTAGCAAGTCCTTTTCAGCGTTTTTATATTTTGCCAGATGAAAAAATGCGGGTGCAATTGCAGGATGTTGATCAAGAAATGCTAGGGCTGAAAAACTGTTGGCGCTGTGAATATAGTTTGATTCATCCTGATATTTTAAAGCGAGCACAATTGATTCAACGTGATTCGAAGTTAGCGCATTATCAAATACGCAGTGCTGAGCAAACGTTGAATATTATATGGAATGAACAGGATCAACTGGTTCAAAAATATGAATTGCTCAAACCAACTTCGGGCTACGCCAAAACCTTTACCGTGCGCAAAATTGGCCAACATGTTGCTACACCTTGGACACAAACAGAAAAATACAGCGAACGTGACTATGCGGACTTTAGTGATTAGCCGATGAGTTTTTGACTTTTAATTTCGACGTTACAATAGAAATACCCGTGATTTTTTTGGGAAAAATAAGCGCTTAGGACTGTGCCGCTTGTACGGTTAAACCACTCCACCGCTTAAACGCACGTCGAAAATTAGTGGCATCGTTAATTTGTAAATATTGAGAAATCTGTTCAGTTTTAAAACCATGTACACGATATAAAATGATGGCAGTATGCAAACGACTTTGATCGAGTTGCGCCTGAAAATGGGTCTGATGCTTTTTCAGTTTACGTTTTAAGGTGGCAGAACTCATTTGAAAATAGTCAGCGGTTTGTTCAAGTTGAATATTATTTTGAATATTCTGCATTAAATATTGGTGCAAACTGAGCAAAAAACTCTGTTGAATATTTTGAGCTGTCATTTCTTTCAGCGCATATTGATAACTGATTGCAGCTAAGGTCGAAGAGGCATTGGGAAGTTTTTCATAAATCAAATCGCGAGGTAGGCTCATCATGTTGATCGGGCGATTAAACTCTAAAGCACTGCCTAAATGTGTCCAATATTGTTCAATATAGTCAGGTTCAGAAAAATTAAACTCGAATTTCCACGCTAACTTGGCTTGGTTCAGTTGACGGCTAAACGCTTGTACTGCACTCATTGCGCTTTCGATTAAAAAGCGATTTTCAAGCTTGTTTTCATCTAACCAATAAATATGAATATGGCTTTGACTGTACATGAGTCGAGGGCATAACCATGGTGAAACGGACGCGGAAAATGTTAAATAACGGCTAAGTGCCTCATCGAAGGTCGATGCATAAAGCATAGATTTAATGGCGTCATTAAAGGGGGTGGTTAGGCTGCGTTGACCAAATAAAAAACTGATGTCCTGATTGCGAAAACACTGTTCAGCATTTTTTAAAACCTGTTGTAACTGTTGTTGACTAATTAGTTTTTGCCCCGAAAAGATATCTTCTAAGAAAATACTGCTGCCACTGAGCAGGACGTGATGTTCGACTTCATGACTCGCTGCCAAATCAATTAAAATAGACAATTGATGATGCGCAGGAATGTAGCTGTAGTCGCATTCAAAGCTCATACCATGACTCGCTTCGGTGAGTAGTACTGCTTCACTTGGAGCAATTGCTGATTTAAGGCACTCAAGAGTTGTTGGGCAGTTTGGTATTGTCCGACTGAACAGCAGGTTGTGAGCGCTTTTAAAGGAATGTGCACGGACAGATCACGTTGATAATAAGCACTGACCATAAGCATGCGCTCAAGCTGAGCTGCCATTTTTTCAGCCTGTTGTAGCTTCGTCTCTGGTAACAACATAATAAAACGATCTCCTGCGAAGCGGCAGAGCAGGTCTTGTGGTCGTAAGTTTAAGCTAATCAATTGTGAAACATGCTGTAAAATAGATGTGCCTTCATCAAAACCATGTGTTTGATTAATCTGATTAAAATTATGCATATCTAACAATATGACGGACATGTTGCTGGGTTCATACAAGTTTTGTTCAATTGCGGCTTTGAGCTGTGTTTTAAAGTAATGAGCATCGGCCAAAGGGGTGAGCGCATCGAATAAACGGTGATCCCGATAAATACGTTCTCGTTTTTGCATGTGTTTAGAAATCGCCAATTCTTCTTGATGCCAAAAATAAATCCCGATGGTAAATAGACACAGTCCAATTGGAAAAGGAATGGATTCAAGCCATGCATCCCACATGATTTCTTTAGGCAGGCGAATAAACTCATCTAAGCTGTCCATCCACATATGGAAAAAAATAAAACACAGTCCATAAAAGATATAGTTGGTTACACGGCCCAAAGGACGGCTTTTAATAATAAAGAAAATCCAAATACCAATAAAAACAGTTGCTCCCCCTTCACCTAAAATATCGACCCAGTTCCATTCAGCAAATGACTTGATCTGCCCAAGTAAGATAAATAACCAAAGGAATAAGCTACAGGCAGTCGCTACACATAACAAAGGCCAGCGGTAGTAAGCAAAGTATTTAGGCATAGCATTTTTTGAAATGATTTATTTTCGCCCAAGCTAAACAGATTTAGATGACAGTTTGATGGCAAAGACTGGAGTCAAAATAGATCAGTGTATTTTTGATTTTTGAGAATAAAAATGCTGAAAAACCCTATCTTTGTGGTGAATATGCATCATTCTGTATGCTCAGTATTTTCTCTATACAGATCAAATTAGCTCACTTTTTGCTGAAAAAGGCCAAAAACAAATAAAAAGGGCAGATCGTAAAAGGCACTGTCACATCATGTTCACATTCAATTTCTATTGTGCGTTCAAACCATGCCACTTTGGCTTGAGGGGAAGAACATAATGCAAAATAATCAGAGCCGTTTCATGAAACATAAGCGTGCGGGTTTTCAGCTCAGTACACTGGTCCTATCAATGCTGAGCATGACGCATCTACATGCCGAAGATAACACGGTGGAATATGTACAGGTCATTGGTCAAGCTGCAAGTATGGATAAAGCACTCAAAGAACAAAAACGTGCTGACCAAATCAGTAGTGTGGTACATGCCGATGGCATCGGACAATTACCCGATGACAATGCCGCAGAAGCTTTGCAACGGATACCGGGTGTATCTACAGAGCGTGACCAAGGCGAAGGACGTTTTGTTTCGGTTCGTGGTTTAGGCGCTGACTTAAATGCAGTGACCATCAATGGTACTTTGGTTCCCGCGCCTGAAAGCGATCGCCGTGGTGTGGCATTGGATGTCTTACCATCAGAGCTGGTGCAGTCTTTGGCTGTGGTGAAAACGCTGACACCAGATATGGATGCCAACTCATTAGGCGGTACGGTGCAAGTCGAAAGTTTATCGGCCTTTGACCATGACGGTTTGTTTTATACGGGAACGGTTGAAGGTGGTTATGATGAAAAACGGGAAAAATATAGCCCTAAAGCATCAGGTGCCATCAGTAACCGTTTCAGTGTTGGTGAGGGGCAAGACAACCTTGGGGTGGCACTGGCACTGAGTTATCAAAACCGAAAATTTGGCTCGGACAATGTTGAAACGGGTGGGGCTTGGGATGGTGACGCACTTGAAGAAACCGCAATGCGTCAATATGACATCGAGCGTGAGCGCATTGGTGCGGGTTTAAACTTTGACTACCGTCCGAATGACACAGGCGAATACTATTTAAGAACTTTATATAGTCGCTTTAAAGACACTGAATCACGTCAGGAAGTGGCGGCTGAATTTTCTGATCCACAACTTGCAGGCCAGCGCGGTGATGCAGAAGTGACTCGTTCATTGAAGAGCCGTGAAGAAACACAAGAAATACAGTCTTTTGTCCTCGGTGGTAAGCAAGGCTTTGGCACGTGGACGGTGGAAGGTCAGCTCGGTTATAGCGAAGCATCGGAGGAAAACCCTGGCGGAATTTCGGGGGCAAAATACCAAGGTGATTTTAGTAACGTTGGATTTAATAGTACGCAAAAACCGGTGATTACGGCAGACCAAGATTTTTATGATACTGCTAACTATGAGCTGGATTCAGTTTCTTGGGAAAAATCCAAAACCACAGATAAAGAATACAACGGTAAATTAGACTTTTTGAAAGACTATATGCTGGGGAATTATGCTGCTGCATTAAAGTTCGGTGGCAAAATCAGTCAACGTGAAAAAAACAACAATACCGATGAGTGGGAGTATGAAGATCTCAGTACTTCAAGCTCAGACTTCAACTCTAATAGTCACTATGAACTGGGTCATTTTGGTCCAAGCATTAATGAAAGTGCCATTAAGGACAAAATTAGTGGACTAAACGCTGCTGACTATGTAGTTGCTGATGGTTCAATCATTAATGACTTTAAGTCGAATGAAGACATACAAGCGGCTTATGTCATGAATACCGTTGATTTGGATCAACTGCGAGTGATTGCAGGCTTACGTTATGAAAATACCAACTTTGAAGCACGTGGTTTTGAGTTCAACGATGATGTGATCACTGCGACTAAATATAAAAATGACTATGATCATTGGTTGCCGAGTTTACATTTACGTTATCAATTGGCCGATAACGCTTACCTCCGTGCCGCTTGGACCAATACTGTGGTTCGTCCAAACTTTGCGCAAAGTGCACCGGGTGTTTATATTGATGGTGATGAAGCTGAATTTGGTAATCCAATGCTGAAACCGTTGGAGTCCTCAAACTTTGACTTAGGCGTAGAAAAATATTTTGGCAAAGCCAGTATGGTGGGCTTCTACGCATTTTATAAAGATATCGACAATTTTATTTACAACACCAATATTGCAGGAACGGGCCAGTGGGCTGACTTTGATGAAGCCATTACTTATAAAAATGGCAATGAAGCGAAACTGTACGGAATGGAATTTGCTTATTCACAAAAGTTTGACCATCTAGGAGCACCTTGGAATGGTTTCTTATTGGGTTTGAATACCACCTTTAGTAAGTCAGAAGCAGATATTGATTCGATGAAAGATGGCGAGCTTCTGAGCCGTCGTATTCATTTACCAAACCAGTCGGATGTGGTAGGCAATGCCATGATTGGTTGGGAAAATGAGCGTTTCGGCGTACGTTTGTCTGCAAACTATAAGTCTAGCTATTTATATGAGTTAGGTGATATTGATACGCCTGAAAAAGATACTTATACCGATGAGCAAGTCTTTCTCGACTTTAGTAGTCATCTGAATTTGTCAAAAAATTTACAATTAAAGTTTGATGTGCAAAACATCACCGATGAGCACTATTACAACTACGCAGGTGCGAAGGCTTACAACGCGCAGTATGAAGAATATGGCCCAGCCTATAAGCTTGCTCTGACTTACACCCATTTTTAAATTTCACTAAATAAACGCTCAGGTTTTCTTTGTTGAGAAGAAAACCTCGAGATATGGTTGCCCAAATTTGAGTAATTTTATGAATTTTTCAAGCTTTAAATTGTCTGTTTTAACAAGTTGCATAGTGTTACTGACAGCATGTAGTCAGCATGGTGTTTCTCCATCTCCTGTAAGCTCACAACCATTAACGGTGGATCAGCCAACAGCAGAAAAGCTCCAATTACGCGAAGTTGATACAAATGAAGCTAAAACTGAAGATGTGCAATGGTTGAGCTTAAGTACATGGCCAGAAGTGACAGCTCTATTGAGCAGTAAGAATAAAGGTCTTCAGTTTTTAGATGATGAACAAAATGTATTGCATCACATTCAAGGGCAGTTTGGACGTTTTGATTACCGGATTGGTTCGGAGCGTTTATTGATTGCTGCATCGAATTTGCAACAACAGCAAATTCAACTGATGAGCATGAACTTAAAAAATAAAGTATGGGACAAAGCCAGCTTTATTCCAAAGCGTTCATTTAAGTCCGAAGATGTTTGTCTATACACCGATGCTCAAGGCTTGAGTTTTGCCTTTTTAGTCGGTGAAGAAGGGATAGGTGAGCAGTGGCTTGTGGCGAATCGTGAAAAAGCATTGGCCCTGCCGCAGTTGGTACGTCGTTTAAGTTTTCCACCTGCCAGCAGTGTATGCAAAGTGAATGATAGCACCGCAGAGCTGTTCATTAATGAAGAGAATGTTGGGGTCTGGGCATATCCAGCTCATTCTGAAGCTGACATGGTGCGTCAACCGGTGGATCTCGTGCAACCTTTTGGTTCGATTCAAGGTTCACCCTCTGCAATTGCGATTGTAGATGATCATGTCGCTGTACTCGATGCAGAAAAACCTTTGCTTTATCGTTATCAAAAGCAAGATAAGCAATGGAAAGCACTGCCATCCTTACAATTAGACACGGTGAAAGAAGCAGAGGCTTTGAGTGTTCAAGGTAATTTAACTGATAAATCCTTGCTGATTTTAGATGATAAAACCGTAAAAGTGACAGATGTGGAATGGGAAACTCAGACCCAGACCAAAGCTCAAAATATCATCACCATTCCAGCAGAAGTGCAGACCGAGGGTGTGCCAAGTACAGGTGACGCGGCTGATGATCCTGCTATTTGGCACAATGCCACACAGCCGAGTCAATCCCGTATTTTAGCGACAGATAAACAAGGCGGCTTACAAGTCAATGACCTACAAGGTAAAGCTGTACAGTATTTGCCAGTCGGGAGACTCAATAATGTCGATGTACGCCATGGCTTTAAGTGGGGTAATCAAACGGTTGATTTGGCTGTGGCATCGAACCGAGACCACAACAGCTTACATGTATTTGCGATTCAACCAAAAACAGGCAGGGTTTCTGTGCTTGGCGAGCTAGCAACTACATTGGATGATATTTATGGCATTTGTATGTACCGCGATGCTCAAGGGGAAATCTATGCCATTCCTAACGATAAAAACGGGACTTTCGTTCAATACCATATTACGGCTGCACAGCAAAAATTACGGGCTGAAGAAGTACAACGTTTTTCAGTTCAAACCCAACCTGAAGGCTGTGTCGTAGACGACGCCACAGGACGTATTTTCTTGGGTGAAGAAGATGTCGCGGTGTGGGTAAAAGATCTCAACCCAAAAACTCAGCTTCCTATGCAGCAGGTGATTGGCGTAGGAGAGGTGATGCATGATGACATTGAGGGAATGGGACTTTATCACGGCAGAAACCAAAGTTATTTGGTGGTTTCAAGCCAAGGCAATGACAGCTTTGTGGTGCTTGATGCCGCAGCACCTTATACGGTTCGTGGCGCATTTCGTGTAGGCATCAATATCGACAAAGGCATTGACGCTGTGTCTGAAACAGATGGACTAGATGTGAGTTCCCTAAATTTTGGTGGCAAATGGAAGCAAGGCATGTTGGTGGTGCAAGATGGACGTAAACGTATGCCTGAAACCAATCAGAACTTTAAATATGTGCCGTGGGAAAAAATCGCTCAAGCCCTGCATTTGGACTAAATAGCGCTTTAGTACCTGAGTGAGTACATGAGCTGCTAAAGAATCACAGCCCATTTTAAAAATATATATGTACTGCACCATGCAGTAAAAAAATTGGAGTGCGTTATGCAAGCAACAATGGATCAAATGTCGGTTTGGATGTTGATTAGCCATGCCAGTGTGTTGGTAAAAGTAGTGATGTTGATTTTGGTTTTATCCTCAGTCGTAAGTTGGTATTTAATCGTGCGTCACGGCATGTTACTTCGTGGACAAGAGCAGCTTTGGAATCGTTTTTTAAAGAATTTTAGACAGCAAAAAGATCTCAATCTTTTACAGCAAGATTACCAACAGCCTGAACAACAAAAAGGCGTTGTCAGCATTTTTCAACATGGGGTGGATGAATACCATCAATTGATAAAAGATGAGCAACTCACTACAAGTGATGTGATTGATGGGGTAGAACGTCGTTTACTCAGCAGCATCAGTGAAGAAGAAGAAAAGCTTCAGCAAAATCTCACCTTTCTTGCAACAGTCGGTTCAGTCAGCCCTTATATAGGCTTATTTGGAACGGTCTGGGGCATTATGAATGCGTTTATTGGACTGTCTGCCGTTGAACAGGCAACCCTCAATACAGTTGCACCTGGGATTGCAGAAGCGCTGATTGCAACAGCTATTGGTTTATTTGCCGCTATTCCTGCGGTAGTGGCGTATAACCGCTTTTCGGCACGTGCTGACAAGCTTTCCAGTCGTTATTACGGTTTTGCCAATGAGTTGCAAACGCGTATTTATCGGTTGTTGGGGCACACTGAGCGCGCTTCGCGTTAAGGAGCAACAGCCATGATTAAGCGTCCTCAAAAATTAAAACTCAATGCTGAAATGAATGTGGTTCCTTATATTGATGTCATGTTGGTGTTATTGGTGATTTTTATGGTGACTGCACCAATGTTGACGCAAGGCATTCAAATTGATTTGCCTAAAGTGGATGCCAATGTCATGCCCGCGTCACAACAGCAGCGTATTGTCACTCTATCTATTCAAGCCAATGGTCAGTATTACTGGAATATTGGTTCGGACGTGAATACCGAGAAAGTCACGGATCAGGCCATTGATTTAGCCACTATGCAACAAAAGCTCGTTCCGATTATTCAAAAAGATAAAAGCCTACAGTTTTATGTGCGTGCCGATCAGGATGCTGATTATCAACTGGTTGCACAGGCCATAGCATCCTTGCAAAAAAGTGGGGTAACGAACTTGGGGCTAGTGACAGAGGAACCACAATCATGATGACAACCGTTTCCAAAATTAGGTTTCGTGATCAAGGCCTAGCACTTTCGGTCACGGCTGGATTGCATATTGCGCTAATTGCATGGTTCTGTACGGTTGAGATGCATGAAACATTGGCGGAACCCAAGCCGAAAACCATTCAATTACAATTTGTGCAAATACCCCCTCCAGCCAAACAACAACCAGAACCTAAAAAGCCTGAACCGATAGTCGAAGAAAAGCCGCTACATGAGCCTGTCAAAAAACAGGTTGAGAAACCTGCTGAAGCCCAACCGAAAACCACCAAGAAGTTTGTAGAGTCGCAGAGCAACAAAATTGTACCTACAGTGGTTAAACCGACCCAGCAAGTCGTGAAGGAAAAGCAAACGGCAACAGAGGAATCTCAGAAAACAGTAGATACGCAGTCTAAGGCGGATATACCAACTCAGACGAAGACCCAGAAATCAGTAGAACCTAAAGCACAAACTCATCCTGAAACATTTGATGTTAAAAATTATCAACCTGTTGCAAAAATAGCACCAGCCTATCCTGAACAAGCTTTGGATCGTAAACTTGAGGGGGATTGCACAGTGATGTATAGCGTAAATGAAAAAGGACGGGTAGAAAATCCTAAAGCACAAGGCGATTGTCATCCGATGTTTGTACGACCTTCGATACAGGCTGCACTCACTTTTAAATATCAGCCTCGTCTCGTCGATGGCAAACCGACCAGTGTGTCGAATGTTAAAAATACCTTCCAATATCGTATTGAAAGTTAATTTTATGTACTAACTCAAACCAGAGCTGGCAGTCCATTCTTTCATATGTCTGTCTAGTTAAATTTGAACTAAATTCTTTTTAGCCTAAATCTTCTTTCTATCAAGAAACGTTTCAAATAGTGTCAGTCTACAGCACATTTTTCCTTGAAACGTTTTATGGAAACGTTCACAACCTACATATATTTAAGGGTTACTGCTTTTGTTTTTATGTGATTAATATTCTTAATGGCTAAATATAGGTCTTCATCATGTTGTTCTACTTGACTGAAAAACTTCGTGTCGATATCTATCAGAAGTCGGAGTATAGGTACGTTTTACGATTGATAGAACCGGTTTATTCAACTTAATGTCATCTCGTGCCATTTTAGCTTCCAAGCATTTAGTTGCTTCTTAAATAAAGTTCTTAAGATCATGTCGAGGTGATATGAAGTGAACAACACTTTTTGAATCAACTACACTATTCTTGCAAAATTCATTACTGATACGATGTTGACCTACTGGATTACAAAATCGTTGATGACCTTTGATGAGTAGTGAGGAATATTTTTTGGGTTATAAGCGTCATCTAAACTCGGGATTAATTCATCTATTTTCTTTGCTTGTATGAAATTAGGTTTCAATGGCTCTTTTTGAGTAACAGGTCCAATATCTTGATCGAAATAATAAATGTTTAGCATTTGTATGTGCTTGTTCTAGGGTGGTACACACCATGGTTACCAATAGTTTTCCTTTTATTTTGGCCATTCGGCATGAGTGTTTCAATAAAGTAGATTTTAGATTGGGTAACAACAACACCAAAGCCAATGGTTAGAGAGTCACGATAAAAAACTTTTTCCCTGATATCTCTAGAGGGAGACTATCAATAAATGGTTTTATTAGCTTATGTCTTTGCCCCATTGCACTTTTTAACTGATTGAAACAATACATAGAAATATAGCACAATAATTTTAGAGCCTACCGTAATGCCTACTTTTGATGATTTATGCGGATTGAAGTGAACAGAGCGAGGGAGGAGTTCAGTTATAAGCTTATTGTTATTAAAATAAATAAAGTACTCCGAAGATGCCGCTGCATGTGTCGTTACCCTGAACCCGATGAGTTCAAGGTGGACGCGACGTATACTTGCTGGGTTTCCCACATGAAAGTGGGCATACACTCTAAATATACAGAACACATCCATAAGTTTAAGTATCGGCAGGGGAATAGACCCGCTGGCGAACACCTCAGAGTTGCCTTAAGTATAACGAATCTCACGCTGATGGCAACTCATACACCGCTACGAACTGTAAACAACTGGAGTAAGTGTTGATACTTTATTCAATTAAGTCGAGTTTAAACAAGTTCCGCAACGTCATCGATAATATTTGCCAGTAATCGTTCTGCGTGCGCATACTCTTGTAGTGTTTTATTCATCGACAACACTTCTTGCATTAACTCTAGTGCCACCATAATGATAATTTTACTGGGTTCTACACGCGGTGCTTTACGACGAAACTCATCATATTTATCATTTAAAAGCAGAGCTGCACGTTCAAGGTCGGCTTTTTCTTTTTCCGTTGTGACTAAACGAAAGCTATGACCTAAGACACGTAATTCAACGGTAATTGGTTCGCTCATGATTAAACTTCCTCGCTAGCTTCAGTAGGGTGGGCAAGTTGTTGAATTTCTTGCGCGTGATGATCTTGCTCTGTACCTAAAATAGCCAAACGTTGGATGATGGCTTCGACTTTAGCTTTGGCATGCTCATTTTTTTGTAACAATCTTTCACGTTCTTGCTGAAGTGCTTGGATTTCTTGCTGAGCTTGACGCTGATCATTGTTCATTTTTTCTTTAATTGCACGTAATTCATTACGTTCAGCCAAGATTTCCTGAAAGCGATTTTTTAAATCCGTACAACTTTTTTCCAAACGACTATACCGATCGGCCAAAGCAGTCGCATCAGTGTTCAAGTGTTGATATTGGGTCTGAGCGCTGCTTAATTGCTCAGTTAAATCATCAATTTGTTCTTGCTTCTGGGTAATTAAGCCATTTTTTTGCACAACTTGAGAACGGTGCTGTTCTTCAGCATCCAGTTTAGCTGCATTTAAAGTGCTATTTTCACTTTCAAAATGAGCAAGTCGCGTTTTTAAAACGCCAATATGCGCCTGTAGACGCTGTAATTCTTCTAACATATCGTGGTCGCACAGTGCTGCAAACAAAGGTAATATATAAGAAGTATAGAGATTGGATAAACGAATGCAAGACGATATTTCAGGTTGGTCAGAATGGCAGCCAAATTTTTCTAAAATTGAAGAGATTTCTAGCCCAAGTGAGTTACATGGTTTACTCACAGGTATCATTTGTGTAACTCAGGCACCGAGCCGTGAAGAGTGGCAACACATCCTCACGACTTTGGAAATTCCAGAGTTAAGCGAAGAAGCTTTGGCGTTGTTAGCCGATGAAGCAGAAGATGTCGCACATGCACTTTCTGACGATGAATTGGACTATTTACCATTACTTCCCGATGACACTCATACGCTGGCAGACCGTGTACAAGCTTTGGCGGATTGGTGCGCAGGCGTAGTGCTGGGCTTTGGTTTGGCGTCGGGTCATATTCGTCCAGATGAAATGGAACTGATCGAACATTTACAAGATGTGGCGGCAGTTGAGTTTGAAGAAACCGATGATGATGAAGAGGGTGAGGAGAGCTATCAAGAGTTATACGAGTTTGTACGTTTAATTCCTGTGAGCTTATCTGTAGGCCGTAAAAAGATTGCGGTTGAGGAAAGTTCTCTGCTTAAACACTTTCATAACAAGCAACAAATCGATCGTTCTGTAACAGAAGCGAACAATGTTGTAGAAATGTTTACGCCGCATCACCCAAGCTGATTGGCATAAGACTTGCTACGCGTACATGATAGGGTGCGCGTGGCACTTATATTCTCTGGTATAGAAAAGACAGATCAAACATGAAACTAACGCAAGTGGATTTTCAGGAACGCCGTGACCGTTTGGCTGCACAAATGGGTCCGAACAGTATTGCCATTATTGCAACCAGTCCAGTGGCGATGCGTAATCGTGATGCAGACTATAAATACCGTACCGATAGCAGCTTCTTTTATCTGACTGGTTTTGCTGAGCCCGAAGCCGTAGCGGTTATTGAAACCTTTGCCGAAGACGATGAAGACGGGTACAGCTACAGTTTGTTCTGCCGTGAACGTGACCGCGAGATGGAAATCTGGAATGGTTACCGCGCAGGTGTGGATGGTGCGGTAGACGACTATGAAGCTGACGAAGCCTATGCGATAGATTTGTTAGATGAAGAAATCATTGAAAAACTCTTAAGCAAAGAAAAATTATTTTATCGTATTGGGCAACAGCCCGAATTTGATGCGCGTGTAGCAAAATGGATCACGACGGCCAATGGTGAGTCACGTCGTGGGACTGCTGCACCTGCACAAGTGATACAGCTCGATCGTATTTTAGATGAAATGCGTTTGTTTAAGTCAGAACAAGAAATTGCATTGATGCAAACAGCTTCAGATATTTCCGCACAAGCTCATACTCGTGCTATGCAAACCGTTAAGCCGGGCATGATGGAATATGCTCTAGAAGCAGAGCTTAATTATGTATTTGGTCAAAATGGTTGTGTGCCGTCGTATAACAGCATTGTCGGTGGTGGTGAAAATGCCTGCATTTTGCACTATGTAGAGAACAACAAAGAACTGAAAGATGGCGATTTGGTGCTGATCGATGCAGCGTGTGAATATGAATACTATGCTTCCGACATCACCCGTACTTTCCCCGTCAATGGAAAGTTCAGCCCTGAGCAAAAAGCACTTTATAATGTCGTTCTCGATGCACAAATTGCTGCAATTGACGCAGTGCGTATAGGGAACTCGTATAAAGAACCACATAATGTTGCTGTGCGTATTTTAGTCCAAGGCCTACTTGATCTGGGGATTATGCAAGGTGATATTGAGGAGATTATCCAAAAGGAAAGTTTCCGTCAGTTTTATATGCATGGTACAGGGCACTGGCTCGGTATGGATGTGCACGATGTCGGTTCATATAAGCAAGAAGGTGTGTGGCGTATCTATGAAGAAGGCATGGTGGTGACGGTTGAACCAGGCTTGTACATTGCACCTCATGATGAAACGGTCGATGCGAAATGGCGTGGTATTGGTATTCGTATTGAAGATGACATCGTAGCAACCAAAAACGGTCCACTGAATTTGACTGCGAAAGTGGTGAAGTCGGTAGAAGAGATTGAAGCGTTAATGGCGCGATAAATATAATTTACTGTATAAAAGCCGATCATGAGATCGGCTTTTATTTTTTATAAGGTGTTTATGTTGAATAGAGACTTATTATATTTATGAATAAAAAACCTTAATTATTTCATCATTATTTTTATTAACAACAGAAATTGGGCAGTATGAAAGATTTATTTGATTTAAAGCGTAGGATTCAGGCAAAGACGTTAGATTTAGTTACACAGAGAAATGGGGCTTCAGTGTATCAAGGGCAATCCTCTCAAGGAGAAGTCTTTATCAAAATAGCAAATATTCAAACGGCTAATGATCGTTACTGTGAAATCTTAGAAGCTCTCAAAGAATTTCCACTAACACCAAAGGTATTAAATAAGTTTGAATGGGAAGGTTCTTCTATCCTTGTCATGAGTGCCATAGAAGGTAGGCAAGTCGATCAAGTATTAAAAAATTGTACGCGGGTACAGAAAATCTCTTTGCTTGGGAATGCAGGACGAGCTTTGGGCGAACTTCATCGTGCGCTTCCACAAACGCGCATATTGAATATGAGGTTCTGGCAAGATCGTGATGGCTTATCAACACATTGGGTATTGTGGAAGCAACAATTAGAATTAATGATCTCAAAATGGATGTCACGTATAAATCCATTGTCATCTGATTATCATGAGTTTTGCGACCAATTGAATGAGTTACGAAAATACGCTAAAGCGATATGTGAGCCGACACAGCTTCATTTACTGCATTGTGACTATATAGGTCGAAATATCCTTGTAGACAGTGAAAATCGAATTTCGGGTATTATAGACTTCGACGCTGCTCGTATTGGAGATGCGGTCTATGATTTAGCTAAAAT
Organism: Acinetobacter sp. MF4640; assembly: GCF_002018895.1. Lineage (NCBI taxonomy): Bacteria > Pseudomonadati > Pseudomonadota > Gammaproteobacteria > Moraxellales > Moraxellaceae > Acinetobacter > Acinetobacter sp. MF4640. The sequence continues at coordinate 22,033 of NZ_MVOM01000031.1, forward strand.
TATTTGGGTGGATATAGATTTCTCTGATTTAGAATTACGAAATGCTTTTTTAGAGGGTTGGGTATGTACGTATAAGCAGACTGTGCCTAAAATGAAATTTCTATTCTATGTTGGCATTCAATGTCTTGCAGCAATCGCTTGGACAGATAAAAATCCTTCTGCTGATGGGACAAATGCTGTTTTTCGTGCTTCCGCAATTCGAACGTTGAGAATTGTGCTAAAGGAGCTAGAAGCACTTTGATTGAATTCTAATACTGTTTGTTATTCCCAAGTAGAAATGTCCTACCTAATAACCAAATAGAAATGTCCTATATGGACATTTCCAAGTCAAGCACAGGATTTAGATTTCGTTCTTGAATTGCTGTTTTCTGTGCACGTCTGCTTGGCATCTTTTGAGAACGATTACGTTTGTTTTGCTGTTCCAGTTCTTCATGCTGTTGTTGAATATGATTCAGAACAGCACCCAACCGTTTATTCTCAACAATCTCTCGCTGATTCAGCTGACTTAATTTATCGAAGAGGCTGTAATTGATCTTTCGGCTATTATGCATGATGGCTACAGTACCATCCGGGTATTCAAGGAACTCAAGATACTTACCGATCAACCTTTGATTTTCTTCGGTGTTTTCCAGGAGATATACGCATTTATCATAAGTAATCGTCAGGCTATTCGTGACTCTGCGGGGTTCACGCCAAGTAAAAATATCATCTAATTCTTCGGCTGTTTCAGTGATAGACCGATGTAGATTCTTAGGATTAAAAGCCATCTTGGCGAACTTCTGATTGAACTGCTCAATGAAGCAGGGTAGCCAGACATTCGCTTGCTCAATCGAACAGATGCCTTTCAGGCGCATCTCCTTGATCAGACGGTCCTGAAGGGTTCTGTTGGCCCGTTCCACACGGCCTTTGGCCTGCGGTGAATTAGCGAAGATGATATCGATATTCAGGGTGCTGAGTACACGTCCAAACTGGGTAATCTTGGTGTCTTTCTTGCTGCTTTGATTCACTCTAAAGACTGAATGTTTGTCGCTGTAAAACGCTAAAGGCTTACCGTGCTGTTCGACATATAAGCGTGTTGAAATCATATAGTCAAAGGTTGATTCTGACTCACAGAAGCGTAAATGCTGCAATTTTCCTGTAGCATCATCGATAAACACCAGCAGACAGCATTTAGCAGCGCGTCCTTCAAACCAGTCATGGTGTGAGCCATCAATTTGGATCAGTTCACCAAAGCAATCCCGGTTGTAACGAGGCTGATACGGGCGTTTCAGGCGCTTGGATCGAGGCATCCATAAGTCAGCTGCAATCATTCAAGAACGCAGGGTTTCTACTGAAAGATCGAATCCATGTACGGTGGTGAGCTTTTCATGCGCTAAAGTGGGTCCGAAACCATGCAGTTGGTCAGAAACAATATTGAGGCACTTGAGTCTGAGTTCTTCAGGAAGTTTAGAATTGCTGATTTGGCCACGACCGGCATGGGCTAATGCAGATGGACCTTGAGCTTTGTATTTCTGCAGTAAGCGTCTGATCTGACGTTCTGAAATATGAAGTAGCTGAGCAGCCTGGGATTGAGTTATGCGTTGATCGCAGATTTCCTGCAAGACCGACAATCGTTTAAGTTCTTTATCCGACATAGACACCAACATATCAAACCGTCCGCTAAGGAAATTGCAGAAGTGCATATTCTAAAAGCGGACATTTTTACTTTGGAGAAACCGGACATTTCTATTTTGGAGTTACAACTGTTGTTGCGTATAAGCGCCATTATGTTAAATAGGGGAGAAACTAAGCTAAAATTAGGGTTTTAATTTAGAGAAAGTAATGTCTCAGATAAAAATTTATGCTTTAAATGAAACAATAGAATTTCATCGTGATAATTTAAGTAAAGCTATCCATCAGGCTTTAGTTAAAGAATTAAAATACCCTGAAGAGAAAAGGTTTCAACGTTTTATCGCACTAGAATCCAAGAATTTTGTATATCCAGTAGATCGCAGTAAATCTTATATAATTATTGAAATTTCTATGTTCGATGGACGAACAAAAGAGACTAAAAAAGCATTTATTAGGTCTCTATTCGAAAATATAAACAATCTATGCGGTATTGATTCAAATGATGTTGAGATAACTATATTTGAAACTCCTAAAGAAAACTGGGGCATTAGAGGGAGAAATGCGGATGAACTACAGTTGAATTATAAGGTAAATGTTTAAATTTGCTAAAAATAACATAATACACCTTATACGTAATCCTTTGAATTACATTTTAAATTCAATTGCTTATGTTTTGTTGAAGAGCTCAATCTGAAGTGGTTGGGCTTTTTTATGTATTATTCATTTTTCATGATCATTATTTGTTTAAAGTTGCACATTTCTTATAAGTCTATTTAAACAGTGTCCTGAAGAAGTTTTGATGAAAATCGAAAAGATTGTCTTTTCAGAAATCATGACATGACACTTTACGCTGAAAGTATGCAAAAACATCCATTTCATTATAAAAAAGAAAATCTTTGATGTAATATAAATCCATTAAAACTTATAGGTATTTGAAGTTTTTTACTTTAGGTACGCCATAAAAAGGATAGAAGCATGCAACAAGAAGTCATCATAGTCGGTGGTGGTATGGTCGGACTCAGCCTGGCGTTGATGTTAGCCAAGCAAAACATTGCGGTGAAGCTTTTAGAGGCGATCAAATACCCAAATTATGATGATGTAAACCTTGCGCCATACCATTCTAGTTTTGATGCACGAAACAGCGCACTGTCTCGTCGTACAGTTCAAATTTACCAAGAACTGGGTTTATGGAGCGCTTTACAAGAACATGCAACGCCTATTTTAGAAGTAAATATCACCGAGCAAGGTAGCTTTGGTAAGGCTCGTCTCAAAGCAGAACAAGAAAAAGTCGAAAGCTTCGGGCAGGTCATAGAAAATGCATGGCTCGGCCGTGTACTACTGACAGAAGTTCAAAAACAACCATTCATTGAGCTGATTGATGGTGTACAAGTCACCCAACTGACCCAAGATGCCGATATGGCTTACATAGACGCGAGTCGTGGAGAAGAACAACTGTCATTGCAAGCAAAACTCGTCATTGCTGCAGATGGACGTGATTCATTCTGCCGTAAAGCCTTAGGAATTGGTGCTTCAGAACATGATTATGATCAGGTCGCTATCGTCACTACAGTACAAACTTCAAAACCGCACAACCATGTGGGTTTCGAGCGCTTTAGTAGTTTAGGACCATTGGCACTGTTGCCGCTTCCAGGTGAATACCGTCGCTCCGTGGTTTGGCCTGTGAAAAAAGGTACTGAAGGTGAATGGTTGGGCGATGAAAATGACCAACATTTCTTAGATGCCTTACAAGACACTTATGGCGACCGTGCAGGAAAGTTTCAAAAAACAGGTAAGCGTTTTAGTTTTCCATTGTCACAAGTGTTAGCTGAAAAGCAGGCCGTAGGACGGGTGGTCTTAATGGGTAATGCTGCGCATACCATTCACCCTGTTGCGGGGCAAGGTTTTAACTTGTGTATGCGAGATGCGCACGTTTTGGTACGTTTTTTAACGGAGCAAATTGCGCAAAATGCCGACTTGGGCGATGCTGCAATGTTACAAGCCTATGAGGCTTCACGTTTGACCGATCAACAACGTGTAATTAAGTTCTGTGATTCGGTGGTGCGAGGCTTTAGCAATAGCAATCCAATCTTAAAGTTTATTCGTAATACTGGTTTGGTCGCGTTTGATACGATTCCAGGCATTAAACCACTCGTTGCCAACTATGCCATGGGGCTAAAAGCATGAGTCATGTTCAAACTGATGTTTTAGATGTGGTGATTATTGGCGGTGGTTTGGTGGGTGGACTGACCGCCTTGCTTTTGGCACAAGGCGGTGTGCAAGCTACCGTACTGGATGCTGCACCTATTTTAGATGAGCAAAAAACCTTAAGTGTTGCAAACCCACGTGTTTTGGCACTCAGTCAAGCGACGATACACCTACTTAAAACCGTTGATGTTTGGGATAAAATTGCCCGCCAGATGCCGTATAGCGGCATGCAGGTGTGGAATAAAAATGGCTATGGTGAAATTAACTTTGGTCATGCGTCCACGCAGGAACCGCAACGCGAACAAGCACTCGGTTCTATGGTTGAGCCAAGTTTACTTAATTTAGCGATTCAACAGCAGATGCTTGCTGTACTCAAGGATTACCGAACTCAGGTTAAAGTTGCCCGTGTCGAAGAAGGTGTGGGGCTCTGGTATATCCATTTGGCCGATGCTACGGTGCTGAAAACCAAACTGGTGATTGGTGCAGATGGTGCAAACTCTTTTGTACGGGAACAAGCGTTTATCGATATTGATGTGCTGGACTACAAACAGGCTGGTTTAAGCTGTGCCATTCGTACAGCTCAGCCTCATCAACACGTTGCACGTCAGATTTTTTTAGAAACGGGGCCTTTGGCATTTTTACCAATGGCGAGTTTAAAACCAGAGCAAGCAGGGCATTGGCAGTCTATCGTATGGACGCTCCCCGATGATTATGCAGAAGAATATGCTGCACTTTCAGATGCTGAATTTACCCAGCTGTTAACGCGAGAAAGTCATCACATGTTAGGCGAAGTGTTGGAAGCGACACCTCGTGCCACTTTCCCACTCAAAGCACGTGCTGCACAGCAATATGTTAAAGCAGGCTTGGCTTTAATTGGTGATGCGGCTCATGTGATTCATCCCTTAGCAGGACAGGGGGTGAATATTGGTTGTCTTGATGCGGCTGTACTGTGTGATGTATTACTACATGATCTAGCACGTGGCGTGTGGGCACATGAGCAAACACTGAAGCGTTATGAACACCGCCGTAAAGGACAAAATGATGCCATGATGCATAGCATGTCTGCCATCGATTGGATGGAAACCACACAACTCTTTCCTGTGGTGTGGGCGCGAAACTTTGGTTTGAAACAGGTTGAAAAATTGCCTGTATTAAAAGATGCTTTTATGGCACAGGCCAATGGTCTAGGCTTGCTCAAAGAGACGCGTTATGCTGTCTAAGAAAGGAAGTGTTATTTTTTAGCCAGTCGTAAAATAAGATTACGATTTTGATTAAAAAAGATACGATTTTCCGTTGAATAAGACTATGCGAAAGGCTGAGAGCTTGTTAAATTTCAACATAATTGGAAACCAGTAATTCATGGGAACCTAAAATGTCATTTGTGGGGAGATTAAGATGACTGATTCAAATGATTATGATGATGTAGAAGACTCAGCAGTCGACGAAGACGAAGCTCAAGCAGCGGAAAAAGGCGCATCAGATTCTTCTGATAATGCTGCAAGCGATGGTGATGTTGCCGAAGCTGAAACACTGACGGTGACTGCAAAATTAAAACAACGCCAAGCACTTGAAGACGAAGTTGCGGCATTCCTTGCTCGCGGTGGCCGAATTACTGAAGTGCCAACAGATGAGTCTGCGAAAGACTAAGAGTTAAAAACACCACGCCTGACGTGGTGTTTTTTATTGTATTTTTAAAGCTGATGCACAAATCACTTATACTTGAATGAGTCCTGTCGTTATTTTTTATGGTAGACAAAATGACTACTTTTTCAATAGACAGGCTATGCCTGTGATGATTGCACCAACTGTGGCTAAAAGCATGTCTTGATGCGCGTCCCAAATATCACCTTGTTGCCCATTGTAGTTTTCAGCATCTTCAGGTGATAAGCCCATCGCAATAAACCATTCAATCCATTCGTAAATGAGGCTACTTGCCATCACAAATTGAATGACCAGCAAGAATAGGGTGAGTTTAGAAAGTTGGGGTAACCACACTTGAAACAGACGATAGAAAAATGGGTAGAGCAGTAGACCGTACGCTAAATGTACAAAACGATCATACATATTACGTGTCCAACCTAAACTCTGGTTGAGGTCTAGGTTTAAATATTGGATTGACCATTCATTATAGGGCACATAAGAATATAGATAATGCGCACCGAGTATATGAATCAGCAAAAACCCAATATAAAGCATAAAGCTGATTAAGCTGAGCCCCATTTTATAAAGACAAATGATCAGCGTCACCAACATGAATACAGTTCCGACTTGATGCAAAATATAAGAGCTGAGTTCAAGGGGGTGGATCGATGCGAAAGCAATGGCGACAGCAAGTACAATGAGCGCAATCCAATGCGGTTTTTTCAGTTGATAGTCAATGTGAGCTTGCGTTGTTGTACTTTTCAGGATTGTCATCATTTTTATTGGTTTTTCAATTATGCATATAGGAGATTCTTGTTTGCATTATAGATAAAAAAGCGAAGCCGAAGCTCCGCTTTTTTTTCAGTTTCTAAAAATTAGATTTTAGAAATTAAGTCAGCAACTTGTTTTGCTTGTTCAGCTGCATTACCTGTATAGGTTGCAGGTGTCATTTCCGCTAAACGTGCACGGTCAGCAGCAGGAACAGCTTCAAGTTCATTACCATTGACGAAGTCCACCATCATGTCACGTGTCATGGCTTGACCACGAGTTAATGCTTTTAGTTTTTCGTATGGTTTTTCAACGTTGTAACGACGCATGACGGTTTGAATTGGTTCAGCTAGAACTTCTTGCGCATTGTTCAAGTCTTCATCAATACGTGCAGCATTGAGTTCAAGTTTACCAATGCCTTTTGAACAAGCTTCAAAAGCAATCAAGCTTTGTGCAAAACCAACACCCATGTTACGTAGTACAGTTGAGTCCGTTAGGTCACGCTGCCAGCGCGAAATTGGAAGTTTTTCGCCAAGGTGTGCCAGTACAGCATTGGCTAAGCCTAAGTTGCCTTCTGAGTTTTCGAAGTCAATAGGGTTTACTTTGTGTGGCATCGTTGAAGAACCCACTTCGCCATCTTTGAGTTTTTGTTTGAAGAAACCTAAAGAGATGTAGCCCCAAACGTCACGGTTAAAGTCGATCAAAATCGTATTGAAACGACGTAAAGCATCAAATAGTTCCGCCATGTAGTCATGCGGCTCGATTTGAGTGGTGTATGGGTTAAAGCTTAGGCCTAAAGACTCAACGAAAGCTTGTGAGTGTGCAGGCCAGTTGATGTCTGGGTAAGCAGAAAGGTGAGCGTTATAGTTACCTACTGCACCGTTAATTTTGCCTAAAAGCTCAACTTGTTTGAATTGTTTGATTTGGCGCGCAAGACGATAAGCTACGTTTGCCATTTCTTTACCCAAAGTGGTTGGGCTTGCCGTCTGACCATGTGTACGAGACAACATAGGTTGGTCAGCATGCTTTTCAGACAATGCCACGATTGAGTCAATGATTTGCTGCATAGATGCAACCAATACATCACGACCACTTTTCAGCATTAATGCATGAGACAAGTTGTTGATGTCTTCAGAGGTACACGCAAAATGGATGAATTCACCCGCATTTTTAAGCTCTTCGATGCCTTCAATTTTTTCTTTCAGGAAGTACTCAACCGCTTTGACGTCATGGTTTGTAGTGCGTTCGATGTCTTTAATACGGTTGGCGTCGTTCTCAGAAAAGTCAGCAACAATTGCATCAAGTGCAGCATTGGTCTCAGCACTGAAAGCAGGCACTTCAGTGATTTCTGGACGGTTTGCAAGCGCTTGTAACCAACGCACTTCAACAGTCACACGAGCATGGATTAAACCAAACTCAGAGAGGAAAGGACGAAGCGCATCACATTTGCTAGCGTAGCGTCCATCTAATGGAGAAAGTGCGGTTAAAGCGTTCATAGCGATTCCTTAAACTTTGGAATTAAACGTAAAACTAAAAAGCCCGTCGATCATGTGTTAAATCACCTGATACTGTAAACGAGCGAGATCTTGAATATCTTTGAGCAATTTGCGTTTACTAAACACCATGCCCCATGAACTTCCACCGAGCTGACGCCATAAATGTGCCATTTGTAAGCCAGTGAAGAGGGAAGCTCGAATGCGGTTGGTATGCGATGAGTCTTTAAATGCTTCTGCATTACCTCGCACCATAATGCGTGGGTCAATTTGCCCAGCAGTGTCGACATAGGTTTGTGCGAGGTTGGCAATGATGCTTGGATGTAAATAGTTATTATCGAAAAAAGAAAGCTGTCTTAAGATTTTTTGTTGGGACTGTTCAATAATTTCAACGAATTTGGGGTTGCTATACACTTTCTTTTCTAGTTGTAAGAGTGCCATGGCATAGGTCATGGGAAGTTTAGCAGTAGATAATTTTGGAATTCGAGTTTTGGGTGAGGTATTAAAGGGTTGGGTAATGCTACTTTCTAAGGTTTTCAGTCCTAAGGAGATGTCCGCCAGCTGATGAAAGAAGTCTAAAGTTTGCCCGCTTTGGTTGCCCTTTGGTCGGATATTTAAACTGGCTTTAATCAACTGCTCTAAATAGAAGTTACCGCTTTCCCCAATACTTTGTTGACCGCTCAAGGCGGTCATATGCGTCAGTTGCGCGGACTGAAAAACAGCCGCCAACGCCAAAGCTCGGTTTTGGCGTTCGTTCAAAGTTTGAGGCTGTTGAAACGGTAACTCAGCCATGTCTTAAAATCCTTTAAATAAAATCAGGTTTAGGAGCATTGGTATGATGAATCACACCACCGCCTAAACAAACTTCACCTGAGTAGAATACAACACTCTGACCCGGAGTCACGGCACGTTGGGGTTCATCGAACTCAACACGTACGCCACCTGGGGTAGTCGGATCATTAAAGATCACACAATCTTGGTCATCTTGGCGATAGCGCGTCCGTGAGGTACAACGGAAACCTGTTTTAGGAATCTGCATTTCACCTGCGACCCAGTCAATCGTTTCACTCCAAAGCGCAGTGCTTTGCATCAGTGGATGTTCATGACCTTGACCAATCACTAAACGGTTGTTTTCAATATCTTTATGTAGAACGAACCATGCGCCTTCAGCTACACCTTTCAAACCACCAATACCAATACCACCGCGTTGACCGAGCGTATAGTACATTAAGCCGTGATGTTCACCAACCTCTTTGCCATCATCTAAGACGATTTTTCCAGCTTGTGCAGGTAAGTATTGTTTTAAGAAGTCATTAAAACGACGTTCACCAATAAAACAGATGCCTGTTGAGTCTTTTTTCTTCGCTGTGACTAAGTCATATTGTTCCGCAATTTTACGCACTTCAGGCTTTTCAATTTCACCGACAGGGAACAACGTCTTATTAATTTCACGGCCATGCACAGCATGTAAGAAATAGGTCTGGTCTTTGTTTTTATCTAAACCACGCAGTAAAGGTGCGTATTCCTCACCTTTAGAGTTGGTCATAGTTTCGCCGCGACGTGCATAGTGACCAGTCGCAATAAAGTCTGCGCCCAGTTGCATGGCATGATCTAAGAACGCACGGAATTTGATTTCTTTATTACATAAAATATCTGGGTTTGGTGTACGGCCCGCAGCATACTCCGCTAAGAAATGCTCAAATACCCGATCCCAATATTCCATAGCAAAGTTAGCGGTGTGTAACTTAATCCCTAGTTTGTCACAGACGGCTTGAGCATCGGCTAAGTCTTCCATAGCCGTGCAGTATTCCGTACCGTCATCTTCTTCCCAGTTCTTCATGAAAAGACCTTCAACTTGATAACCTTGTTGAAGAAGAAGAGCAGCAGAAACAGATGAATCTACACCACCCGACATACCGACGATGACACGTTGTTGCATAGGACTAGACATCCAAACTTGAAATAAGGGGAGAATTTTGGTGCTCATAAACGAGCGATAAAGGATATTTTTGACCCGCGAGTGCGTCTTGAACCGCTTTAATCACCAATGGACTGCGTGCACGGGCCGTTTCGAGTAGTTCATCCAAAGTCATCCATACTGCACCCACGATACCTGTATCGAGTTCAGCGCTTGGACTGTGATGAAGTGACTGCGCTAAAAAGCAGAAACGATAATACGTGCGGTCTGGAAACATGGGTGGTGTATAGGTATAAATGCCCAATAACGCATCTATAGACACTTCATGTCCAGTTTCTTCCATAGTTTCACGAATGGCCGCTTCGATGAGTGTTTCACCTGATTCAACATGGCCTGCAGGCTGGTTAAATACAGTGTGTGTCACACCCGCAGTATGCTCTTCTACAAATAGAAATTTTCCGTCTTTTTCAACAACAGTTGCGACGGTGACGTGAGCTGTCCAAGCGGTCATATAAAAGCACCATGGGGTAAAAGGGCTATTCTACAAAATTTAGCCGTGCGTGGCTATGGAGATTTGCTTTGGTTTGAGAAGTGTTAGGAAGCGGTTAAGAAAATAAAAAATGACAAAAGGGCGCTTGTAAGGTAACACCACATAGACATTATACAGCATCGACAAAATATCATGAGGCAGAATGCAAGCCAAGCGAGTGCTGAAATTGGGTTGGTCTGGGGGAAATTTATCGTTTAAATATTTGTCTAACCCAATTTGCCAATTAACTCCACCAATATCTAAGTATATGAAAGAAAATAGGTGCAGAAAAGCAAATAGAATCAATGCGGTCTAGCATTCCGCCATGGCCATGAATGAGTTGTCCCCAATCCTTAACACCACGATCACGTTTAATCGCAGACATAACGAGGCCGCCAAAAAAGCCAAAGATACAAACAACCAATCCAATACAAGCAGCTTGAACATAGCTAAACGGTGTTAACCAAGCCATTGCAGTCCCTAAAGCTGTGGCTAAGAAAATACCACCGAGTAGGCCTTCGACTGTTTTTGATGGGGATAAAACGGGTGCAACTTTGTGTTTGCCAAATAATTTTCCACACACATACTGTAACACGTCAGAGGCTTGAACCACCATAATTAACCAAATGGCTAGCCAAATCGGTTCACCTTTAAACTCTGGGAGTTTCAAATTCAACAATGCTGGAACATGTGAAATACAGAATACGCTGACCATGAGCCCCCATTGAATTTTTGAACTACGTTCTAGAAAATGGGTGGTGTCTTCTTGTTTTAAGCTGGCAATAGGAATTAATAAAAATACATAGAGTGGAATAAAGATTGAATACAGCCCATACCAGTCGGTATAAATCAAATAATATTGATAGGGAATAACAAAATAGAATGCAATCAGTAATGGAAAATAATCGCCCCGTCTGGTCGGCAGTAAGCTAATGAACTCACGTAGGGCAAACAAAGAGATAATTCCAAATAATACAATAAATGCGGTTTTTCCCAGTAAAACTGCAGCAGCAATCACGATGAGCATGACCCACCATGCATTGATTCGTGCATTTAAGTTATCGATAACTGGTGAAGATTGAGAGCCTGCTTTTTGTTTGAGAATAAAACCAACAGTTGAAGCAAAAACTAAAATGCCTGCAAAAATAGCAAATAGGACATAGGTTTTATTAAGGTTGTCTAACATCATTGATTTTCAACCTCTTTTAATTTTAATAATTGTTTTTGCGCATAATCTATAAAGATGTCCTTATCCATGTCTAAATGTTGTTCTAAAGGGCAACCAAAACAAACTGTAGAAAGTAACGGTAGAGGGATAAATGCACCTTTGGGCATAACCCGTCTTAAATTTGAAATCCAAACGGGAACAATTTCAATGTCTGGAAACTGTTTGTGCAAATTATATAAGCCACTTTTGAAGGGGAGTAATTCAATATCATCATTTAGATTGCGCGTACCTTCAGGGAAAAAGATAATCGAGTAGCCTTGTTCAAGTGCATCTTTAACGGGTTGTAATGGATCAGTATGATCATCTCGGTTACGCTGAATCGTTATACCATTGAAGGTATCTTTAATAAGGAATTGGCGAAAGCCATCTTTCAGCCAATAATCAGAAGCAGCCACAGGCTTGGTTTTCCGTCGCATGATTGTCGGCAAAGATGACCACAGCAGTATAAAGTCGATATGGCTATTGTGGTTGGCGTAATAAATACGCTGTTTGGGCACAGGCTGACAACCGATCCATAAACTACGTGTACCCGTTAGAAGACGCGCTCCACGCCGTGTAAAAAATGCAATTAAACGGGCAATAGAATGAGTCGCAAAATGACTTTGAGTTTGCTCTAAAGCTATTTTTTTCTCGTTTTGAAGCGGAGTTTTATTCATTGCATAAACCAATTTTATCAACAATTTCAATGGACTTTTAGCCAGTAGAAAGAGGTTTATTGTGCCAATAATTTATAAATTAGAATCATTAGAACTATATATTGTATAAACAATACAGTTATTTGCAGTTTAAACAAACGGAAACAGCCTGCAAAGCGCAAAGACCAATCTCGACCCACTTTCGATTTTGGTATGAGCTTAAATTGCAGTAATGATTGATCAAACTGTTGCGTTAAGTCTTCGATGGCCACTGTATCAGATTGTTGCGCAATCACTTCAATGAGTTCAGCATCAAATTTCAACCTGAGTGCTAGGTAATGCTGTATCGCCATCAAACCGAAACATATAAAAATTAATATCCAAAACTCAAGAGATTGCCAGCTTTTAAGTAGTATAGCCAAAATGGTTAAGACAAACGCGACATAGCCTGAAAATAACAAACCATACGTTGTAGATAAAAGTTTTGCCGCCACATAAAATTGCATTTTCATGGGGCTGATCCTTTGAGTTTTAACTGATAAGTATTGAGATTTTTGATTTGTACGTCGTTCAGTCTAACCCATGGTCTAGCGGATTGAACTATTTGAATGGCCTCATTTACCTGTGTTGCATGCTGCTGTTGCATAAGCCAAGCGCAGAGAATAGCACTACTTCTGGAATAACCCAGCGCACAGTAAATTAATACATGCTGTTGTGTGCTCTGGCTTGAAGCTGCTGCCATTAATTGGTTGAACACTTCAACCGCACGTTGAAGTTGGTCGGCCTGTAAAGGAATTAAGTCTAAACTTGAGTATTGAAAATATGAATTTTTTGAATTCACTGGCAACTCTGCAACACAATCAAAAACGGCCTGATATTTTTGTATTGTAGAACGTGTTGGGATGCGCCCTAAAAAAATGGTTGTGTTTTCAATTTTTAAAATTTGGGAGTCTTCAGGATGTTTCTTTGTCCAGATTCGACTGTTCAACCACGCAAAGATTAGGTAAGGGGCAAATAATATTGTAGCGGCAATGCTCAAACTTCCATCTGCTTGCTTTTGGAAGAAATGAGGGCGAACTAAATAGTAGCTTAAAGCAACGCCAAATAGACTGATTGCTGGATAAAGTAACCATAATCCCCAAGGTTGGAACAGATAGGCCAAGATTAGAAAAAGTAATGCGGCGCATAGGTAATAACTGCCTAACTTTAAATGCTTTGGTGTTAAAGTCTGCAAACCATCTTTTTTAAAGGGTGATTTTGCCGTAATTGGAAATAACCACAAACATAATGCACCTGCCAATAAACCTGTTGGAATATCTATAAAATGATGTTGCCATGTGGTGAGTACCGATATGCCAATTAAAAATGACCAAAGGTCGACAAAGTATTTCCACTGACCTGAGCTGTGTCTGCGGAAGAAGTCCCAAAGGATGACCAATAAAACGATATGGAGAGAAGGTGCTTGGTTAAAAGGTTTATCAAAACCCATCAAAACATCAAACCATAGGCCAAAAAAGCCATCTAAAGGTGGTCGTTCAAAACTAAATTTGAGTGGAAAAAGAAGAAAGCAACTGATCGAAATCAGCTGTGCGCTAAATAGCCGAACTGCATGCTGTTTCAGCTCAAATTTATTCCAACATAACAGCAAAGATAGACCGTAAAAAAGATCAATGGACCAATATGGCACGATGCTCCATGACCAAAGTGGAATGTGTTTTTCCCAGTCATAGACAATACTCGGCACATTGGGCAGTTGTGATGCATAGTGATTTGCAAATCCATAAGTGAGAAAGAAAAACGGTGCAAGGAAAATCAAACACAGGATTCCCCATTTCCAAGTGCCTGTTTCTTTGTTCAGTATTTGCATAAAACGTCCACAGATTATTATTTTAAAGTTTTGCATAGATGACATGATCCAAAGACTGATCATGTCATCCTGTGATTTTAAAGCTTTTGGGCAACGGACACGGTAAATATTCCAAACTCATCAATACATTGATCTACTTTTTTAAAGCCTGCTGCTTCTACAAGGGCATCCATTTCAGCCTGAGAACGTAAACGCATGACCCATGCATCACCTTCACGATGTGAGGTTAGGGCACGTGCAATAAATTCTTGCTGAGGATGCCAAATTTGACCTGTGTAAATTAAATAACCATCTTTGAGGATGGCTTTGCTTAAGCCTTCCAGTGATTGTCGCAGCAGGTCATTATCACTAAACAATTCATATAAACCAGAAACGACAGCCAACGTCGGTTTCGGTTTAACAGATGCAAGGGATTGTGTATCAAATGCATCGGCTTGAACAAATTCAGCGACATCACTTAATCCTCGCTCTGCAATCATTTGTTGCCCAGCTTGGACATTAATATCACTATAATCGCGCAATAAAATCGAGTCTGGACGTTTCGGAAGTTGTGTAACCGCATCTAAAATATAACGACCGTGTCCTGATGCAATATCCATAATTCTGAGTGGTTTACGTTTTTTGATAAGAATGTCAGCGTATTTCTGCACCAGATGTTCAATGTTCTGTTTTCGGACACGAATACCACGCCAACCAATCGCATTGAGATATTGTCGGTCAATGATTTTACCAATTGGGTTGCTACTTTCAGTTTGATTGCGATAAACGAAGTCTAAAGTGCTACCTGAGTCATAGCCTGTATCTTCGCCAATTTTTAAGCCTTTAGACAATTGGCTACCGATTTTCAAATTCTTTTTGGTGATTTCCCAAAATGCATTCTTCATGGATTTCACAGGCAATGGAGAACTTAAGTTTTCAGCAATGGCACAACTTGAACCAATTTTATCTGCATTTAAAAGATCAGGTGCTTGATATTCCACAGCAAAACATTGCTGAATAAAACGACGGATTTTTTCAGTCGCTATATGACGGTCTTTTTCACCCAAAGTATCGTGAAAGAAGCCATCTAATATATGAAATTCTTTTTTGGGATGCGGTAGTTTTTGATAAAACTGTTGCTGCGGTTTTTGGAAGACCACAAAATCTGAGCCTGAACATAAAACTTGTGTTGGAACAAAGATATTTTGTGCATCCGCGACAATACGTTTTGAAGCATCATATAGCCCCAATAACATTCTGACTGAAATCGCTTTGGCAATTCTAGGGTCGGTATCATAGCTTTGAGCACGTTGTTTATCATGCGTGAGCATATTGGCTTTGACATAACTTTGTATAAAGAAATTGCCACGCAACTTTGCCATCACCCTTAAGCTTGGTTCAGCAAAGGGCACATATAATTTAATATCAAAAGCAGGAGAGGCTAAGCAGAGCGCACGAATTCTAGGTGCATAATCATGCACCCAAGTTGCAGCTAAAACAGCACCAACACTTTGAGCGACTACGGCAATATTTTCCGCAGAAATGGCATATTGCTGTTCAATATGTTGTACGAAAGCTTGAATGTCTTTGACGCATGCAGAAAAGCTTGGCGCATCACCACGCTCACCGGGCGAATGACCATGGCCGCGTGCATCCCATGCAAAGAAATCGAAATCTGGTAGATTAAGTTCGTTAACTAAATGCGCCATACGCCCCGAGTGTTCATGGCCACGGTGAAAGAGAATAATGGTTTTTTTTGTTGTAGATGGTGTAGCCGTTGCCCAGTGTTGGTAAAACAGTTCGGTCCCATCATGACTGGTAAAAGTGTGTTGACTATTGTTATACATCTATTTTTACTCTGAATAATAAAATTATGAAGAAGTTGTCTTTAAACAATTTTTAATTCGGTTAAATATGGTGAGCAGAAGCAGTAGAGCAATGAGAATAAGAATGCCATTACAAATTCTACTGAGAAGTTGTAGATTTGTACTGATATACGGAAATATCACAATAATAACAGCAATTAAACTGAGCCAAAAAGCGCGATCACTTTTACCCATTGGGCCATCGTAACGCCGTTCTTTGCCAATAAGTGGCGCCATTACACCTGCATATTCGCTGAGCAGGGCAAGAAAAACGACAAGCAATAATAGTTTTGCATTAATAAAACCAAAGGCAATAAAACAAAGATAGAGTGCAGTATCGGAAATAATGTCACACAATTCATTATAAAAAGCGCCCAAGTTGGACTGCTGTTTAAACTCACGCGCTAACATGCCATCAATTGCATTGAAGGCCATACGAATGAGCATCCACAATGGAAATAACAACAATAACCATGAAATAGGATGAGTTAGATAATAGCAATATAAGAAATAGCCTAAGCAAGTCGAAATCAACATCGCCAATAAAGTGACTTGATTTGCTGTAATTCCAGATTTATATAACAGTTGTACAAAAGGTCGTAATAGATTTTGAAATGCTGGTTTTAATTGATAGATAGATGGCATCGTTTTAATAATTAATAATGGTTGTTGAAATTTTAGTCAGATTGCACAAGGTTTATCAAGTGCTATTAAGAGGCTAAAAATTAAATGATTTCCTTGTATGAGTTTTCGGTGTTTATATTCACAGCATCGTCAGGCAATATGATATGCGAACAAAAAAGCTCAAAGGCTTTGCAGCAGATTCTAAGAACATTATTGTATCTACCAAATGCAGGGGAAATACCCCCAATGATTATGACTCTAAATAATGCCCTGAAACTTTGACATAGTTTTGTGCTGAATACGGCAAAAATGCCAACTCTTTTTCTGTTAGGGGACGAACTTTTTTGGCAGGACTACCGACATATAAGTAGCCACTCTCAAGCACTTTCCCTGGTGGAACCAGTGTTCCTGCGCCAATCAT
The DNA here is from genome assembly GCF_002018895.1 of Acinetobacter sp. MF4640. Lineage (NCBI taxonomy): Bacteria > Pseudomonadati > Pseudomonadota > Gammaproteobacteria > Moraxellales > Moraxellaceae > Acinetobacter > Acinetobacter sp. MF4640. The sequence goes on from NZ_MVOM01000031.1 coordinate 38,817, forward strand.
GACGTCGTCAGGAATGATGACATCGTCCAAAACAATGCTATTGATACCAATTAAAACCCGATTGCCGATGGTACAGCCGTGTAAGGTGACATGGTGACCAATGGTGACATCATCACCAATGATTAAAGGCGAGCCATTTGGCTTATCTGATTTTTTATGACTAACATGCAGCATTGCATGGTCTTGTACATTCGAGTTTTTACCAATCCGAATATGATTTACATCACCACGAATCACGGCAAAAGGCCACACAGAGACATTTTCGGCCAAGATGACATCACCAATCACTACCGACATTTCATCGATATAGCAGTTGTTGCCAAGCTGTGGAGTGCTGTTCAAATAGGGGCGAATATTTTTAGCCATGTTGGTGTTCTGCCTTTGCGTAGGTACGTACCCATTATAAAATAAAAAAGCACCCAGACCGCGGTGTGGATGCTTTAACTTAAGTCTAAATATTACTTAGAATAAGTTTGAGAAGAATTGTTTGATGTGGTCAAGCATACGTGCAAAGAAACCTGCTTCTTCAACATCTTTTAGCGCCACAAGTGGTTTTTCAGCAATTACTTTACCATCAAGGCTTGCTACATATTTACCAACCACTTGACCTTTTTTCAACGGTGCAGTCAGTTTCGGTTGAACCACGAGTTGTGTTTTGATCGCGTTGGCTTGGCCTTTAGGCATAGTCACATTAAAGGTTTCAGCTAAACCAATTTGTACGTCGCTTTCTTTACCAAACCATACTTTTGATTTCGCTAAAACTTGGTTCGCAGCTTGAACATTTTTAGTTTCAAAGTTTGCATAACCCCACGCTAAAATTTCACGTGTTTGCGATGCGCGTTCTTGCATGCTTGGCGCACCAAAAATCACAGATATCAAACGCATTGGGCCACGTTTAGCCGAAGTTGTTAAGCAATAACCCGCTTCGTCAGTATGACCAGTTTTTAAACCATCGACACTTGGGTCAGTATAAAGCAGGGCATTACGGTTGCCTTGTTTGATACCGTTAAAAGTAAATTCTTTTTCAGAATAAATCGGATAATATTTTGAACTGTCGTGAATGATGTGCTGTGCAAGCGTTGCCATGTCTTTAGCGGTCGAGTAGTGACCTTCAGCAGGCATGCCTGTTGAGTTCATGAAGCTTGTATTGGTCATGCCGATACGTTTTGCTTCAGTGTTCATCATGTGAACGAAAGTGCCTTCGTTCCCAGCAATGTGCTCAGCCATAGCCTTAGATGCGTCATTACCCGATTGGATGATAATGCCGCGTAACATCTCTAATGCAGTCGCAGTACCATTTAATGGCACATACATACATGATTCCGAACTACTACCACGACACCAAGCAGACTCGTTCATCCGAACTTTTTCATCTTCGGTTAGCTCGCCCGCCAACAACTTTTGCTCAATAATGAAACTCGTCATCATTTTTGTCATTGACGCTGGTGCTAATTTTTCATTTTCATTTTTAGATGCGAGGATTTGCCCAGTCTCATAATCCATCAGCACATATGATTTATTATTTAATTCTGGTGGTGAGGATAAGACAGTTGCTGCAAATGAAATGCTTGGTACGAGTAATGCCGCAGCAAGGGCGCTTTTTTGAATCATTCTAAGGGGTTCCGATTTCTTTAGTATAAGCACGAGAGCTTTGCATTTTAGGACAAAGTTCTGCCGACTTCTACGGGAGAAATCGGCTTATTTCAAAGATATTGTAACCAATTGGTATTATTTGCTGTAAGTACTCAATTCTTTACAAATTTCTTGGTTTTTCGCTTTACCTGCTTTTTTCGCATCGGCTTGAGCTTCGGCTAAAATAGGCTTAAATTTTTTCTCTTTGCTGAGGTTTTTAAGGTATTCAGTCGGGTTTTTCTGTTGCGGTAGATACTCTTTGGCCAAAGTGTTGTAGCCATTTTCAAACTGACTCTGGTCTGAAACGAGACTTGGACAAACTTCTGATAGGACATAAATTGCAGCCAACTCTTGCTGCGTCACTTGTTGCAGTGGAGTCACTTCAATATTTTCGTCTTTATTGGCCGCATGAGCTGAACCGATAGCAATCAAAGAAGAACCACAAACTGCCAAAATCACTTTTTTCATTACATTTAAATTCATTCTAAACCCTAAGTGCATACATGTTGTTGCCATAATAGGATGAGCTTAAACAAATTTTAAGTAAATGTAAGCGCAAAAATGTATAGAAGCTGTTGAAGTCGCTTCATCGTTTTTACATTTTTCAGTCCAATAAAAAAGGATGAATAACCCCATTATTCATCCTTTCTTTGCGATATAGATGTATAACTTGAATTAACCTTCAAAGTTTACAACGTCATCACATACTGACTTTTGTTCTGCTTTGTCAGTACCCTTTGCATCTGTACGAGCTTCTTTCAGAATCGACTGGTATTCGCTGTCTGACTGTAATTTTGCATAGGTCATCGACTTATCTGAGTAGTCTTGTAAATAGGTTTGAATTAAAGTTTGAATGTTGCTTTCAATTTTAGGGCCTTGACCCACCAAAGCAGGGCAAAATTCGGTCATGACTTGCGCTGCTGCAATATCTTCTTTTACGATAGTGTTGGCTTCTTCTGTGCTTAATCCCTCTAGTGCAAAAGCAGATTGAGAAATCATGATAGCCATGCCTAATCCGAAGAAATTACGTAATGTTAAGCTTTTAATCATTTTTAAAATCACATATTTATGGTGGATGCGGAGACTCAATATATATATTTTCAATTAGAATTCAATGAAAAGTTCTGACCAGTCATTTTTTAATAAAGTTTTTTGTTTTGGACCTTTTAATCACCAATGATCATCCTAACTCTTCTAATCTTCAGTTTTAGCGGTCTTTAGGATGATCTGCTTGTTGGTGCAGGAATAATATTTAGGGATAAAAAATGCTTACGATAGGTAAGCAGTGAACTCAATAGCCCTTAGATGAGAACTATTGGGTTTGATTTTCAAATGTTCAAATATTGAGAGCTAAAAATTACTATAAACTTCGAATAGCCGTAATCTCATCTTGTGTCATGTCGAGTGACTTTAAGAATTTTTGATGCTCCTCAGGTTCCATCTCTTCAAATTTTTGATGCCACTTCATCATATCTTCTTTTGATAAACCTGCTGCGATCATAATCTCTACCCATTTGGCTTTATTCACGAACTTTTCCTTTAATAAAATGGACTTTTTCAATAACTCAATGATGGCTTTTTGATGAGCTCTTAAGTTATTGATCTCTTGTTCCAATGCACGAAAATGATTTTCCAAGATCTGCCCTTGGGATATGCTAAGTGGTTCTAAAAGCAAACGAATATCTGAAATGGATAGTCCGTAAGAACCGTAAGAGATGATGCTTTTAAGATGCTCAATTTCACTTTCACCGTACCACCGGTATCCATTTTCAGCGATTAAGCTTGGTTTTAATAAACCCTGTTTCTCATAATAGAGAATAGTCGTTCTGGATAAGCCGAGTTTTTTCGCTAAGCGAGATACAGTAAGCATAGTTTCCATCATTCGTTCATTGTTCCATTAAGCTAAACCCTTTACTTATAGATGGGTCAATCAGGAAGATATCAAAAATATCGCAAATTAAATTGATGCGAACAGAACATTTGCTATGGCTTATTTTACAGCTGTCTTTACAGGTAGCGAGCGACAACATGAGCTTAGCTGTTTAACGCAACTCAGCTTGGTTTTAAGTCGATTTAGAAAGCGAATGAAAAGTCTATAGATGTTGTGGTGTTGAAAGCCATAAACAGCCTCTATGGGCGAGGTCTTTGAAATTTAAGATTGATTTCAGTTGTGAGCACTATTATTCAGCATAGACAAAAGAATAAGGTTTGGGTGCGTATCATGACTGAAGAAAAAACACTGCATGAAGTGCTGAGCAAGGTGCCTGAAGTCACTTTGCTGTTTTGGATCATTAAAATTGCGGCAACAACACTGGGTGAAACAGCGGGGGATGGCTTATCCATGTCGCTTAATCTGGGGTATATCGTAAGTACGGGCATCTTCGCCATTATTTTTGCAATATTCGTTGCAGCACAGATTAAGGCCAAAAAATATAATGCATTTTTTTATTGGTCTACAATTATTGCAACAACAACTCTAGGGACAACTATAGCGGACTATGTTGATCGTACCTTAGGGCTGGGCTATTTAGGTGGCAGTCTAATCTTATTTGGTTTGCTTATTTTATCTTTATTGGCGTGGTACTACAGCAGTGGGTCAATTGCGGTACAGAGTATTCAATCTTCTAAAAGTGAAGCGTTTTATTGGCTGACTATCATGTTTTCCCAAACATTGGGCACAGCGCTAGGGGATTGGACAGCAGATACGCAAGGGCTGGGCTATACCAGTGCAGCACTTATCTTTGGCGGTTTACTTTTATTGCTGACCATGCTTTATATGTGGACCAAAATCTCTAGAACTTTCTTATTTTGGGCTGCATTTGTACTCACGCGGCCATTAGGTGCCGTACTGGGGGATTTCCTAGATAAGCCCATTAGTCACGGAGGGTTGGATCTGAGTTGATTTGGCGCATCTTTTGTTCTATGTGGTTTTATTGTCTTTTGTTTGGTGGCTTTTAAACCCAAAGCAGCAGCGACCGCTCACTAAATAAGATATCAAGTTGAACATCTGCTCAATTCATGATGATCCATACAAAAATCGCTATTCTTCATTGTGTTTTTTAGTACAGAACATTTTTAAATTTTATGATCTGAATAGAGTTAGCTTTCATTTGAGGGCTATTTCAAGTTTTAGTCATAGAAGTGTCATTTTATAGCTAGAAACTTAAACCTTATTCACCCTCAGATATTTTATACTGCCGTTTAATGTTTTGCGTTTTCACTCCCCAAATGGACGAGGCCGTTCTACTTTGGTGATGCTTAAAACTTTTCATGCTATCAAACACTTCCTGCACCTCCCAGATAAAAGGGTCGTGGCTTTGCTTGACCTCAAAAGAAATGCAGCCTTCTTCTTGATGAGTTAATTCAATATGTGCTGGAAGGAGTTCTATCACCATACGGACTTCTTCTTTAGACACACAGATTAATAGGCCATTGAGTTTAACCATAGGACTCCTTATTGATCTTCGACATTGTTAGCGTTGGTTTGTTTAGCCGAATTCATATCATGTCTGACGCGACTAATCTGGTCATATATGACTTTGCGCATTCGGTTTATTGCACCCAGCGGTTTATGTTCAGCTAATGCATGCCATGGTGTAAAGGATAGATTTTCACAAAACTTATTTTGCTCTGGGGTATCAAAAACTTGCTGAGGAATACGAATTGTGGCCACCTTATAGAAAGGAGCTTGGTCTTCTTTCCATTCAGTCATTGAGTCTTCAACAGACATTGAGCTGGATGTCCGAGGTTGTACTAGAAACTCCATGCAGGCATCACGATCTTGTAAGGTCGTTCGAAGTGCCTCTTTTAAAAAGTTCTTTTGAGGAGTAACTGGAATCGGGCTAACAACGCTTGAACATGCACGAGCAGAGTACTTTACCGCTTGACGATGATCGCCGACTCCTAACTGATAGGGCACCATAGACCAGTATCTGGTTTGCAGTGGATTTGAAATTTTATTTCTAGTGTTTAAGGCAGTCCAAGTTCCTTTAGCTCCTAAAGCAAAAGGGACATGCAGTTTTTTTAGAAATCGATCGCTATTGATATCTTGCATAAATGATAGATAACGAGCAGGGTCATTGGCAAAGAATACAGGGTGATTGATCATAATGAAATCTTGCGTAGACGCAGGTTCATCTAGAAGATTTTTCTCTGGCACGGCTAAAAGTTTGATCGCCATGCCGCGAGCATCTTTTTTTATATCCGCCTGTTTTGCATTACTCGATCCATTCGAAAAACGAATCCATGCTTGATAAGTTTTTCCCGGAATAAAAACACCATAAGCCATGTTTTGAGGCAATGTTTCGTTTATCTTAAATTCTGCACGTACGCAACCATGTGCTTTAGGGTGCGCATCACGTAGCGCGATATCTGTGGAATATTGTTTTCGGATCGTCATTTCAATGATGTTCGCGATTTCTTTAGCAGTGGCGGCCTCATTTGGATAAAGACTTTCACTTAGAGCATGATCTACATCTGGGTATATAAAATCTTTAGGATAAGTCAACATTACAGGTGGTGTATTCGCTTCTACGTTAGCGGCGATACCTGTGAGTAATATGGCATGAAAAAGTAGACCTAAACGCATAGGCCTTGCGGAGTTAGGCATTGATTGTCTCCTTGCTCTAAAGCTGGATTTTTTTAATTTTTAGCCTGATGATATGGACTTGTTTAGTCTTATTTAAGACACAGAATAATGATTAGATCTCCTGCGAAAGTCATTATTGCAAGTTTATCCGGTTTACGAGTGCAGCAATTAAGTTAATGCGTAAGCCGAATCTTTTCCGTCTATTTCGATAGCGTTCACTTAATATTCTAAATGTTTTCA
>NZ_MVOM01000032.1:0-44762 GCF_002018895.1 Acinetobacter sp. MF4640
AGCTGAATTTAACAAGGCGTTTATGAAGTCGATTGAATCCGCAATCAAAAAGGGCAAGATCGAATGAAGCAATTACCTATTTATCGAATTTTAAAGGCTGATGCCCAAGTATTTGGAATGTTGGGTGAACGCATTTATGAAGATGTGGCACCTGAAAAGACACCACTACCTTATTTGGTTTGGACTGACTTATCAGGAACCCCAAATACCTCTTTAGATAACATCACCAATGAGGATGATGTGATGTATCAGGTGATGGTCTATAGCCCTAACCAAAAGACGGCTTTAGATATTCGAGCTGCTGTATGCAATGTTCTCCAAGAGCATAGTTTGATTGATCAGAGAATCGGTCACTACGAGTCAAATACAAAGCTTTTTGCTCGTGGATTTTCAGGTAGTTGGTGGCTTGATCGGTAGAGAGTTAAATATGGAAAATTGAACAAATCACGGATTTTAGTGATGAAAGAATTAAGCCTTACAGAAATGTAAGGCTTTTTTTACGCCTGTTTATTATTCCAACTGCATTCGATAAACAGGTTTACAGCAACTCAAGGAGTTATATATGAATGCAAAAATTGAAGTTATAAAAATTGTTGATGTTGAAAAAGGTGTGCCAAAAACCACAACTTTACAAATCGCACTTGGTTTGGGTATTCAGCATAAGTCCATAATCCAGTTGGTGCGAAGCTATAAGTCAGATTTTGATGAGTTTGGCCCATTGGCATTTGAAATGCGGATGGGTGCACCACTTCCCCAAGGTGGTTATGGGCACTCTTTACAGTATGCTGTCCTAAATGAGCAGCAGGCTACCTTGCTTTTAACCTACATGCGGAACAGCCCAAAGGTGCGCCAGTTCAAGAAAGCATTAGTTCGAGCATTCTTTGAGGCACGTGCACTTCTACAAACAGACTATTTTTCTCTAATCCAAAAACGTGAAGCACTTAGCGCAAAATTGGACTGCGAGAAAGATATTGCTAGTGCGTGTGGTCGTGGTTTGTCTCAATGGAAAAAACAACGCGATGTTCTTGAAACCGCTATTGCAAATGTGGATCGGCAAATTCAGCCATGTCTATTTGAATAAATAAATCATTTTTAAACCAATACCACCGAAAGGTGGTTTTTTTATGCCAAAAATTGAGGAGTAGCTACTCATGGCGCGTATTAAAGTTCAAAAATCACAGTTGTACTATGTTGACGGTAATGAGGTTATTACCGTGCAATGTGCAAAAAACTTAACACTTGGGAATGACACTGAAGAAGATATTGATGTGACGTGCCTTGATGATGCCGAAGATAATTTTGATCCTGGTAAAAAGACACCGGGTGAAGGTTCTCTTGGTACAGATTTTGACGATGAAAACGAATCACATTTAAAGATTCTTGCTTTGTCCAAAACTGATCCACGTAAAAAAGTCATGTGGTATTTAGGTTCAAGCCATTCAGATGCGGCACCAACAGTTGCAGCTGGTGTTGTGACTTTACCGCCTGAACGTATGTGGTGGGCTTTTGAAGGTTACTTGAAAACACCTGAACGTACATTCGAAAAAGGGCAGTTTGTTGGTTACAACTATCCGCTTAAACGCACTTCTAGTGTTAACGAAACAATGCGCACAATTCCTTAAGGGTAGGTTATGGCTAAGACATTAAATCTTAAAAAGTTGCGCAAGGTAACTCAAAGCTCAGCGCCTGTTGAACAGGTTGTTAAGTGGTCCGTTCTTGTCACTGAGCAGAACATTGATGAGCTTAAAGAGCTTGTTGGTAAGCAAGAAATTCAAATTGATGAATTTCTTGAACTTGAAGGGCAAGTTTTCATTAAGCGTCTAACATTTGAAGCTCAACAAGAGGTGTCCAAGGCTTTTGAATGGGATGTTGTGAAAGATCCTGAAAATCCTGAATTAAAAGGTATTGATGGAAAGCAGTTAGTGGCATCTCGTTTGGTTGGTTCCATTTGTGAAGATGAGAAAGGCACGCCTTTCTTTGAATCGATTCAGGGCGTTTATACCTCGGATCCCAACTTTATTAATGCGATTTATGAAGCCGCAAATAAGGTTAATAATTTCACGGGAAAGTTACTGAAGAAGAGTTCGACGAAAACGAGTTCTGGTGCGAACTTGTCCTCAACGGAATCGGTGGAAGAACAATCCAAGAAGCAAAAAATACCATAAGCATTTCTGAACTACCAATGTGGAGGGCCTACCGTAAAAAGTATGGCCCTTTATTTTTTGGAAGAAGGATTGAGCAGGGATTTGGTAATCTTATGGCGGCATATTTAGCTTCTAAGGGGGCTGAAAATGTGAATGCGTATTCCTTTATGCCACATGAGAAGGAGCCTGAAGAACTTGAATACAGTGTTGATGAGATGTTTGAAAAGGGTTTGGGGAAGCTGGCTTAGGTTGGCTTTTTAACAACTCAATAGGATTGTACGTTTATGAATATTAATTCAGTAGTGGTAAATCCACCCCAAAAAGGAATATATGTCAATCTACAAAGTGAGTTTGATCACATATACCTAGATGTCGGTAATTGTTATTTGGAATTCACTAAGATAAACCAAGATACGTTCCAATTAGTAAAATCGCATTCGGTATGTTCTCAAGGCCTTCATCCAGTAGTTTTGTGGTCAGGTGTTTTATGGCCTCGGCAGGAAGCTCTCGAAGTGAATCAATCATTGACTGCTTATCTTCAGGGTTTAGGTTAGATTGATTGATTTTATTTTCTAAAATGGCTTTTAAGGTTTCAGCCTCAAATTTAACTGTAACAATATTTAATATTGCTGATAAACCACCATCATCAGCCAAAAAATCCAACCCTCTATGATTAATGCGGATGATGTTTAAACTAAATATCCCATCAACTGATTCTGTATATGGCTCACTTTCAATAAGCCTGTGTTGAGCTAGATACTCAAGATTGGCTATAACCTTATTTGCATCATAGGTGTCAAATAATTTGGTGATTTCATCACTCGCATCTTGAGGGTAATGATTTGAAGCAATCTGTAGAATTTTATTTTGCAAAAGTCTATCAATAACCATTTAGAACTCCTTACTGTTAAGTATTATTATTTATTCAACAAATAAGCACTCCTCAAATATGAGGAGTGCTCTTATGAGGGCACCTTAGGGTGCTTTTTTTAAATCTAAAGTTACAAAGTTATGCTTGTGCATCCTAGCTCAATAAGTTGCCTAGCACTTTCGTCTTTTAGGTGACACAAGACAGCGTGGTAGCTAAATAACCAATAATTAAGGCCAAGTTGAGTTAGCTTAATTTCTTTGTATTGAGACTCAAATAAACCAATTGTTATAGCCCCAATTTCAATCGAAGCTGCAGGTTCATTTAAGTCATTAAATTTAGTTACTCTAAAAAAATCAGGTTCAAAGCTTTTCTCTAAACGATATACAGCTTCAGCATTTTTGGAGCGACCACTTTCCTTGCAAGCACTCTCAAGTTTTTCTTTAAGGTCTAATGGAAGTCGCAATGGAAATTGTTGATCTGTTCTCGCCATGAAAATTGCACAATAGTTTATTCAAAAAAATAATAGCATCACGGTGTTGTAATTTATACCAACACGGTGATACTATTATCACCGTGATAGTGTTTAGGGGGTGTTATGGCACGATTGGATACACAGGTAGCAGTACGAATTCCACCTGAGTTGCATAAGCAACTAAAAGAAAAATCGGCAAAGGATGAGCGTTCAATGAATTATTTGATTAATAAGGCAGTTGAATTTTACTTGACCCATAAAGAGAATGCGAAAGCATGAAATCAATAGACAACAAAAAAGCGCACCAAGACCTGAGAAATCCAATGCGCTTTATGTAGTCAATACCAAAGGAAATTAATATGACTTCAAATAGTCTAACACAACAACTTGAACTAAATCATCAACCACTTGTTATGGTTTTTGAAACAGTAATAGGGAATTTAAAGCAATTGGCGGTTAATGCGCGTGACTTGCATTTATTCTTGCAGGTGGGTCGTGACTTCACCACTTGGATTAAAGGCCGTATTTCAAAATATGGATTTGCACAGAAGTTAGATTTTGAAATTGTTGAAAAAATGAGCTCACCAAATTCGGGGAGCTCAAAATCTCGTCAACAAGTACTGGTTGAATACCACATCACGCTCGACATGGCTAAAGAGTTATCTATGGTAGAGAATAATGCCAAAGGTCGTGAGGCTCGTCGTTACTTTATAGCAATGGAGAAAAAGGCCTTAGGATATGTAAATGCAATCCCCACTCCTGTTTCACCAAAACTAACAAAAGAGCAAGATGTGGAGCTTAGTCGGAAAATCCATTTTATTGGTTGTAGATTTTATTGCCGAGATGGTGCAAATCAAAACATAATGAATCGCTTAAGGGTTGATCTTGGATTACGTCAAATGGGTGATATTCGTCAATGTCATTTTGGGCAAGCCCTTCAAATATTGAATCATTTAGATGATGTATCTAAGGCATATTCAGCTTGGCAATACGAAATTAATCGACTGGTTATTGATTATATAATTAGAGATGGAAGACCTTGGACGCCATTGGTTGTGAAGAAGTTGAAAAGTGAGTTGGATGTGACTATTAATCAACATCCGGATTGGAATAAGCTGGCAGCACTTATAATTAAGTAAACATAAGCCTCCTTCGGGAGGTTTCTTTTTGCCCGTAGAGTTAGTATCTTGTTCTAAATTATAAATTTAGGGTAGGGTTGTGAAGAGAGTAATTTTTATATTTTTGACTATATTTTTAAGTGGCAGTGCCTTTGCTGATAGTTATTTACAGTCCAGAAAAATAGTTAGAGATTCTTTGATAACTTGCCTTAAGGATCCTGAGAACGCAAAATATTCAGCAGCGTATAATAGCTGCCTGCTTGAAGCTTCGGATGGATTTCTAGAAAAAGCTAATGCGGAGTTTAATCAACAGTTCATCAAAGGAAATGCAACTACTCGAAACTCCTTGGTTAAAGATAGAAATATCTACTTAAATGCAATCAAATTTTGTGAGTTATTCCAAGAGGTTAGCTATGATGGATTTACCAAAGAAGCTATATGTAAGCTTAAAACCACTAAAGAGTATTTAAGTTTACTGACAAATGGAGATTCCTCCTTGCCTAATAATTGGAAAATAGAAGATAGGGTTGATAAGTTGTTTATTGGGTATTAGAAATAAATCTTAAAAGCATTGTGTTAGAAAAAAGCTCGAATTTATCGAGCTTTTTTTACGTCTGAGGAAAAGTAATGGCAACAGCTTCACTGGGTAGACTAACCCTTGATTTAGTCGCGAAAATTGGCAATTTTACTGAGCCTATGACTAAGGCGGAACGCCATGCAAAGAACTCAAGTAATAATATTGCAGACAGTTTTAGTATTGCTAGTGTTGCAGCAAAAGCATTGGGCGTAGCTGTTGCAGGTATTTCTGCTGGTGGTGTTATTTCATTTACCAATCAAACCATTAATGCTGGTAATGAAATTAAGAAATTCTCACAACTTGCCAATAGTTCTACACGGGATTTTCAGTATTATGCTAAAGGTGCTGAAACGGCAGGATTTAGCATGGAGAAATTCGCCGATATTAATAAAGATGTTTTGGATCGTTTAGGTGAGGTATCTCGCAGAGAAGGCGAGATGATGGATTTCTTTGAGAGAATTGCGCCTAAAATTGGAGTAACAGCAGCTCAATTCAAGAATCTAAGTGGCCCTGAAGCGTTGCAGGCTTATTACAATGGTTTGCAGAAAGCGAATTTAAGCCATGCAGAGCAAGTCACCTACATGGAGCAACTTGCTAATGATGCATCTATGTTGATTCCGCTTCTTAAAAATGGCGGTGAAGGTTTTCAAAAATGGGGTGATGCTGCGGAGCGCATGAATGCATTGATGTCTGATGAGATGATTGCAAATCTTGCTTTGGCTAAAGAAAACGTTCAGCTTTTAAACTTACAGTGGGAAGGTGCTAAAAATACATTAATCAATGGTTCTATGCCTGCAATACAAGCAACCATTGATAATATGGATGCGCTAACCAATGTGACAATGATTGCAGGTGCATACCTTGCAGGTTCTTATATTCCAACTCTAGCAATCGTAACAAAGGGACTTGTTACAGATACGGTTGCAAAAATCAGCAATATCGCTTCTACACGTGCAAAAACCTTGGCTGATTATGAGGTTGCCAAAGCAAATTTAGCAGCGACAGCTGCAATGGTTAGAGCTATGGGGGTAACCAATGCGCAAACTGTAGCAATGATGACTAATGCTCGAGCCGCATACCAGCAAGCAGCTGCTGCTAAAGCAACCATGTTTGCAGGTTCAGGATTATTGGGTGTTTTAGGAGGGCCTGTTGGACTAGGAATAACAATGGCTAGTGTGGCCGCAGGCTACCTACTAATGAAAGATGGCGCTGAGAAAGCAACCGCTTCGATTGATATACAGGGAAAATCCGTTGCTGATTTGGTTGTTAAATATAGAGAGTTAAATACTCTTCAGCGTGACAATGAAACAAAGGCTTTAGCGGATCAAGTTGAAGATTTGGGGCTTAAATATCGAGTAGCATCATCTGACTTATATTCCTTCATGGAAGCTTTACCAATTTCTGATGAAAAAATAGCAACTTTTACGAAATTAAATAGCGAACTATCGCAGGGGCGAATCAGCAGTAATGAGTATTACGAAGCTGTTAAGAATGTGAATATTTTAACTGACTCTCAGCTCAGTAAGGTTCGTGGATTGGTCGGTGGGTATGTTGAGGCAAAGAACAAGTTTAATGAGGCTGAAACAGCGCAAGATGCTTTAGCAAGCTCCATGGGGAGTACTACCCAAAAGGCTAAAGAGCAAGCTGCAGAAGTAGCAGGACTAAGTGAGGAAATAAAAAAGCTACTCGGTACCAATAAAGAAGCAATGTTAAAAAACACTTCTTTGAATGCCATGATTGGAGCAGGTGCTGACCCTAAGCTAGCTGAGTACTTGTATGAGGCACGTAAGGCGCAAGGAATTCTCGGAACATCGAAAATGCTTAGTGAGGATGTTAGAAAGTCGGTATTAGCTCGCTATAACTCTGAGATTGGGTTAAATAAAACTCTTGAAGAGCGTGCAAAAATTGAGGAGAGAAACAAGAAACTTATTGAAGCACAGGGCGATGCGATGAAGGTGAATGCTTTAGTTGCATCTAATGCAGCTAAGGCTAATGCGGAGGCTTTAGAGGCTGCAAAAAATTTACCTAAAGGCTTATTATCTGCTGTAAACATGGTTGAATCTCCTAATAGCAACAACGCTACCAGTAGAGCTGGAGCTGGTGGGCCAATGCAATTCATGCCTGCAACAGCAGATCGCTATAAAGTTGATATTAAAAGTGTCGAGTCTAGTTATCGTGGAGCATCAAATTATCTAAAATATTTGTTAAAGATGTTTGATGGTGATATCGAGAATGCGCTCAGAGCTTACAACTGGGGCGAAGGAAACATGCAGAACTATTTAAAATATGGTTCTGGTATGAAAGGTAGGGAAAAAGGGTATTTCCCAGATAAACCTATGCCTAAAGAGACTCGCGAATATTCAGGCAAGGTAATGGGCTTCATGGGTGGTGCAAGTGGAGTTTCATTTACAGAAGGTTATTCTTTTGATGATTGGCTTAAAGAGCAGGAAAAATTCTCAATTGAGCGTGAAAGACGTGAAAAAGAGCAAGCTGCTAAACAATTAGACCTTACCAATGCTGTAGCTACAGAGAAAGTTCGCATTAACACCAAACTGGCACAAGATATTAAAAGTATTGAGGAAGCTGGTTTTCCAGAGTCTGAGTCTAAAAAACTGATTGCGGAGTACCAGCGCCGTGCTGATATTGATATTCAAATTGCTGACGCTGCGCAAATTGATAAATTATCCAGTTTTTCTGATTACACCAAGTCTGAAGAGCAGTTGCTTAATGAAAGTTATGCCCGCCGGCAGCGCGATTTGAAACTTGATATTAGTTTGACTATTGGGGCATACACCGAAGCATCGGCCCATATTGAAAAGCAACGGCTTAAAGATTTGCAAAAAATTCGACAAGCAATGTATGAGTCAATTTCAAACCCATTAGCAGAAATGCAATCTATTGGCTTTAATGCTAGTGCGCAAGCATCACTAAGCCCAAAGGAGTTCCAGCAGTGGCAACTTGGTAATGAGCATCAAGCAGGATATTCGCAATTAGCAGATAGCTTTTTGTTATCGCAGAAAGCCATTTCTGAAAATGAGCTAATCAGTGAAACTGAAAAGTATGCTCAACTTCAGTCCATCTATGAGGCATATCTTCAAAGTAAGTCAGAACTTTCTGCATTGTATGCGGAACAAGAGCAAGAATTAGTTCAATCCCAACATGAAGCTCAGATGAGCATTTGGCAGGATTTATTAACTCGAACAGGAACTATATTTAATGATATGGCTGCCATGGTTAAAGAAACATCCGGTGAATCAAGTGCAGCTTATAAAGCAATGTTCTTGGTGAATCAGGGTATTTCGATTGCTCAAGCATTGATTAATACAGAAGTTGCTGCAACAAAAGCTATGGCCGAGGGCGGAATGATTGCAGGTATACCTATGGCCACAGCAATACGTGCACTTGGTTATGCATCAGTAGGATTAATTGCAGGTCAAACGATTGCAGGTATGGCTCATAATGGTATTGATAACATTCCAAAAGAAGGCACATGGTTATTGGATGGCGGTGAGCGAGTGTTAAACCCTCAGCAGAACAAGGATTTAACTAATTATCTTGCTAATAAGCCAAATCATCAGCAATCTCAGCCTATCGAAAATAGCCTTAGGGTAATCATGGTCAAAGATGAGAGTGAAGCTAAAGATATGCTCTATAGCGCTGATGGGGAAAAGGCTTTCCTTTATCATATGAAACGAACTGGATATGCGAAGAAATAACCAGCCTTAATAGGTCGGTTTTTTATACCTGCAATTTGAGGACAAAATGAAAATACAAACCCAATATGGGGAGGTGCATGTATTAACAAATTGCCCTCTACTTGATTCTACTGAGCGATTGGAGTTTAAAACCGAGGTGCATGAATCATTCGATGGTAGTGAAGACCGCTACATCCAGCGGGATGCACCAAGGCAGGTTTTGAGCTTCAATTACGTGAATATGCAGAAAGCGATGGGCGACATCTTCCATATGCTCTATGCGAATTTACGCAAGCAGTGGGGGGTTCCATTGCCCCAGTTCAGGCAATTGATTCCAGATATGGTAGACAGTGATTTTATTATCATGGACACAACAGCACACCAAGCCGACCTTAGAGTCGGTTTTATTTTGCTTGAAAGCTCTGAAGGCGCTCAAACTGCTGAGATTGTGAGCATTGGTCGATACATCATTACTCAGGAAGAAATCCGAGATCCTGAAACGGATGAAATTATTCAGGAATTGATTACTGAATATCAGGATGGGTTTCGATTAGCCCAGAATGTGACTGTATCAAATGCTTCAATCAAGCCGATGCGGATCTGTATTATTGATGGTGATGCGTCAATCAATACTGGCGGATTTTGGTCAAACTCATCCGTGGTGTTTCGCGTACTGGCAGAAGATTCACCTGAACATAGTGGTGATGTACCAGAACAGTACCAGGGCGAGGATATCTATTTCAAACCATTGCTTTTGGATGGCGATTCGTTAGAAATGACATTAACGCAGCACCAAAACATTGTGGATGCTGATGTGGGAGGTTTTCAACAATTCACCCATTGGAAGAAACCACGCTACTTAAAACCGTTTAAATCAGTTTTAAAAGGATGGGATCAATATAGTGAATACCGCCGATTCCTATTTCGGCGCATGGGCCGTTATCAAGCATTTTGGATGCCTTTATATGAAAAGCATTTGAACATTTTAAACACGGCAAATATCACTACCTCACTGAGTACCAATACCAAGTACTTACTGGACGCTGATCGTAAGCATATTGCGGTAAAGCGTAAAAACGGAATGTGGACCGCGCATGAGATTACTGCCAAAACGGGTGGCTCTTTAACGGTATCACCTGCAATCAATGCACACAGAAACGATATCCAAACCATTTGCTATTTAGGTTTGCATCGCCTTGATGCGGATCAAATCGAATTTCAGTTTTTAGGTGCACAGATTACACAAGTGACCGTGCCTATTGTGGAACTATCATCATGAGAAACAGAGCCGAGTTATTTCAACTCAAGCATGGGGATAAAGTTTGGAACTTTACCAATGCACGTAAAGCTGTGGTTCATAACAGTATTGAATATTTACCAGTTCGTGGCCTACAACGCACCGCTATTGAAGATGAAAGTATTGATAAATGCGATACCGAAGTAATATTCCCACAAATGCATTTACTCAATGCTGAGGGTGAAGATTTGGCCGCCATCTTTGCAGGCAAGATCTTCTATGGTGGTGTGACCATTACCATCCTTGAACGTTACCAGGGCGAAAAACTGGTCCTGCATAAAGGCCGGGTGACTCAGCCAAAGTATGATGAAGATGCAGATACCGTGACCTTGGTGTGTGAAACGGGAGAGTCGTATTTAAACCGTAATATTCTGACACGCAAGTTTCAGTATTCTTGCCCAAACTCAATCTATGACCGCTGGTGTGGGCTCAAGTTTGAAGATTGGTCATTTGAGGTTGAAGTGACTGCGATCGATGGCTTAAAGGTTTCTTTCAATGTGGTGCCCACTCAGGCTTTAGATGCAGAAGGCAATCCAATGTTTGAGCAGGTCCCAGTATTAGATGAAGAGGGAAATCCTGTTTTAGATGAACAGGGCAGTCCTACTTTTGAAAATGGAGACCCGATCATGGAAACCAAGACTTATCCGGATCAATGGCTGAATTTGGGGTTGATGCTGAAAGGTGGTGTACATACCTTAATCACGACCAGTAATGCGAATAGCTTCACGTTGTACCGTCAGCATGTCGGTTTAGCGGTGGGCGATGTGTTTCCAGTTGTGCCGGGTTGCGACCAATCTAAAAAAATGTGTGATGAAAAGTTTAACAATTGGGCGCGTTATGCCGGGCATCAATTCATCCCCAACAGCAATCCAATCTTTACCCAATTAATTAAGTAAGCGAGGTGTCGAATGGTTATTGCACCATGGGTGATTTACGCAATGCTTGCGCTGATGGTCGTCACAGCCGCTTATAGCTACTACGCCATGCGCAAAGCCCAAAAGAAAAACCAGCAAACCGCCAATCAATTAGACGGCACCATTGCTGATGAAGGCGTTTCTTTCTCAGATATAGCAGGTAGTCCGCATATGTATGGAAACATCACCCATATTTGGGGACATGCAACGACGGATATCAAACAGAAAGGTGGCAAGTGAGAATTTACATGTCAGATATACGAAAAGCAGGAATGTGTGCTCGCGGATCGCGGGCATTTTTTTTATCTCAAGGTTGGGATTGGACAGCCTTTCTTGAAAACGGCATCGATATCGAAATTGTTGAACAAACCAATGATGCCATGGCGCAGCAAGTTGTGGAGTATGTAAAAAATGGGCGGAAGCAGTAGTCAAACAATAGGTCAAAGATACTTCGCCAAACTCACGACCTTTATTGGCAATCCGATTGAAAAGTTGATTGGGATTAACTTTGATAATCGCGGCTGGATTTTTAAACCCGATAATGATGAAACCTTTCTGCGTGTAGAAAGCCCAAATCTATACGGGGATAAAGAGGGCGGTGTTGCTGGGTTTATCGATATTCATACAGGCACCGCAGATCAATTGCCTAATACCACTTATAGCGCTGACTTTCCAAAAGTTTCAGGCTATCCATTTCAGTCTTATTTGTTATTTCGTGGACTGGGCAAAGGGGTTTCCTCGGGTGGCGTTGTTGGTGAAATTGCAGGAATTATTGCGAAACGGCACCACTACAATAAATCGTTTTATCATGGCAACTCAGGTTACATGAAAGAGATGTTGCTGTGGCCACAGCGGGTTCATGTTCGTAACGATGGACGACCTCAGTGGTATAACGAAAAGGCGGAGATTAATGCAGGTTGGGTGAAAGGTTCTGCGGCTTATGATTTTAACGGTTTGACGTGGGAATTTGGGGCGGAAACAAGCACAACAAATGCCTATCCAAATATTGAAAAAGTTGCAATTGTAGAAATTTACGATGAACCAGACAAAATACACACAGTCAATATTGAATTTGAAGCATTTGTAGAGATGCGCCCCGTTATCGGCGGGGAAGTTGCTGGAGGTGAAAATGGAGAGATCGTAAAAGGTGGAGAATATGATGTAGGCGCGAGTGCAGAAGGGATTAGCTATAAATGGTTTAACCGTTACACTCTTGAGATTTCTGACCCACCACAAATTTATTATCTCAACAATGGTACTGCTGTAAACGGAGGTCGTTCTTCATTTTCTGGTAATTTTTCAGTTCAAGTTAGAAATGGCGCAACAATTACGGCAAAAGCTGAAACAGGCGATCCAGGCTATACAGGAACAATCAATGGTTATTGGCAGTATATTAAATTCAAAGCTAAAGGCGAAAATGGGAAATACGCTGACATCAACCCCATCCATAAAATTCGAGAAATTCTCACAGATGATACGGCTATGAATAAGCCTGAGTCCGATATCAACGATGTTAATTTCAAAAAAGCCGCAGATGTGATTTATACCGAAAAACTGGGAATATCTTGGTCTGTAACAGAGAAATCATGCCTTGAGGCAATCAATGAATTGTGCGGACACATTGAAGCAGGTGTCCGAATGAATCGTCAAACGGGTTTATATGAGATGGTCTTATTTCGTGATGACTGGTTTGACGATGATGAGATTCATACTTTGCCTGTCAACAAAATTAAGGGTATGCAGCTGGATGGAGCAACATCTGCAGATGAACTGATTAATAAGTTGAACGTGAGTTATTACAATCAAAGTGCGATTAAAAACTCTTCATTTTCAATTGCCGAGAATGCTGCAATTCGGAACTTAAATGGACATGAAAATTCTGATGACGTGAAGTTTCCTTATTTCATGCATCAGCGTAATGCAGCAATAGTAAGTCAGTGGAAGCTCAAGCAGGTATCTACTCCAGTTTGGCGAGGAACTTTCACAACTGGGTTTTATCAGGCACGAAAGTGGAATCGGTATGACTTGCTAAGACTTGAATGGCCAAGACGTTGGAGCGGTACCATTTTAGTTCGGATTATGAAGATCAACTTGGGCACCGGTACAGATGTATCGATTGATTTTGTAGAGGTTGTGCCTTATTCAGGTAATCTTTCTTCAAATATTGTGAACGACACACCTGTAGACACCACACCAAAACCTCCACTGCCTGCATTGTTTAAGGCTTTTGAGTTGTCCTATTTAGAAGCAGTGCAACTCAATGGGCAGAAAGCTGTGGACGAGGCGCTAGCTTATAACCCCGATGCGGGCTATGCGGCGGTGATTGCCCAGCGCCCACAAAGTAATTCATTAAATGCTTTGATGTATACAGATACAGGCAATGATTATGAGCGAGTAGGTGCAATTGCATACTGCGAAACAGCTGAGCTGGATCAGAATATTTCGCAGATCAACACCTCTTTCATTATAAAAAATGCAGGTGATATTGATATGGTTAGTCTCAGTACGCAGATCACTATAAATCAAGAGATTATGGTGTATCAATCCTATGATGATGAAACTGGGCTACTCACTGTCAAACGTGGTGCTTTAGATACAATTCCTCAAAATCACGTGGCGGGCAGTGTACTGTACTTTGCAGATGATTTTATCACGGTGGATCCGACTGAATATGTCACTGGCGAGATCATCAACGTAAAAACCCTGACCACCACACCAAGTGGAATTTTAAGTCTGGATGCTGTGGATGCACAGCAAGTAGAAATCAAAGCCCGAGCGATCAGACCTTATCCCCCAGCGAATGTGAAAATTAATAATCAGTATTGGCCTGTTTACTTTGAAGACGATTTTACACTGACTTGGTCTAATCGAAATCGGTTACAGCAAACAGGTGGGGATTTTATTGGGTATTTTGAGCAGGATGTATCACTTGAAGAAAACACACAAACATTACTCACTGTAATTGAACTTGATGCAAATAATGTTGAACTTGTTACACATAGTATCAATGCAACTGCATCAAACAGCTTCACATTACTTGAATCAGCAATGCAAGTTAATGCGCGTTCAATTCACGTTATTTTAAAAACTGTTAGAGACGGCTATGAGTGTTTATATGCTTTTGATCATATTGTAATGCGATCAACGCTTGTTGCGCCGAGTAACGTCACTTTTGAAGTTATAGAGTATTGATATGTCTGTAAAAGTCAAAATAAATTGGAAAAATGACAACGTAATATCCGAGTCAGTGCGAATTTATCGTTCGGACTCCGTGTTTGCGTCTACGTCATTGCCGCCGCTTTTAACTGAAATAGTCGGTGATGTTTATGAGTATGAGGATTTGGATGTTATTGAAAATCAGACATATTTTTACATGTTGTCAGCTATGCTGGATGAGCAAGAAGTATTTACTGAATGTTTTGAGTTGATTGTTGGGTTGCCTGCGAATTATGTTGAATTAAGCTTAGTGACATCAAATCAAGTATTTACCGGTACAGGCTCATTAAATATTAAAGAGCCTGCACACAATGCTGGGGATGTTTTGATTAGTGTAATCGCTAGCTATTACAATTTAAGTTTGCCGACTGGATATACGTTACTTGCTCAGCGTGGGCAAATGTATGTAGTTGGTAAGATATTTACATCTGCATCACCAACTGATGTTAACACGCCAACAAATTTAACTTGGGGTGTGACGCATAATATATTGTTGCGTCCAGCTTCGCTTGTTTCAGAGTTAGGCGTTGATGTCTTGACGGGAAGCGCATCAAGACCTGCAGGCGGAACAACCATGACATTCAGCATGCCACTTTTAGCAACCCAAGCACAGCACGTCGGCTACGAGTTGGGTGTGTTTAGGTGGCATAATCGGTGGGGCTATACTGCTGAACCAATTACGCTTGATGGTATATATTCAAAAATGCAATCAAAAACCTCAAGCGATTCTGCAGGTGTTGCAGCATTGTGCAGCTTTGGAAGAAAGGCGAATCAAAACGATAGCGTTGGCGGAAAGTCTGTGAAAATTGACGGCTTGCCGACAGACTCGATTAGCGTTGAAGCTATAACGATATGTATTTATGTGAAATAACACAGCACCTAATCAGGTGCTTTTTTATTGCCAAAAATAGGGGGCGCAATGTCGAATGACTACTCATCTGACCCACCAGTAGCAACGGCAGGGCAGTTGCTTGCTATATCAGACAAGATCAGCGACATATCAAAGAACATGGATAAGTTGGCTGAGATGCCTCAGAAGCTCGACCGTATGAACATGCAGTTAGAGCAACTCAACAAAGAGCATCAACAGACACGAAATGACTTAACTCAAACTCGTGACAATCTGCAAGAAGATTTAGACCGCGCAAAGTCAAACTTCAAAAGTGAGATTAAGCAGCTCAGAAATGAAGTTGAGCCAAGATTTAAGGAGATGGACTCGCAGATTAGGGTACTGCACGAAAGTAAAACCAAGATCGACAGCATCACCAATCTTGTACGCTTTGGCGGCATTTTCTTAGCAGGTCTATTCGTTGTCGCTTGGAATACTCAGACAAGCAAAACAGACACGGTAAATACTCAAGCCACAACCAACGCCCAAAGTATTCAGGTTCTTGAAAAACAGTCTGATCAACTTTTGAGAACAGTTGAAGAAATCCGAAACAAACTTTATGAACGAAATGTGAGAGAGGAAAAATGAAAGTCATTCCTGAAAACGCGCTGAAATATACCAGCGTCAAATGGCCCCTAATTGGGGCTTTTTTATTGGGTGTAATTCCTGTTTTGTTGCAAGAAGGAATCAATGCACAGCTCATTCCAGCTGAATATCATTCATTAATTTTAACCATTGTACTGCCCGCACTGGCGTATTTCGGCAAAAAGAAATACCAACCTGAACTACATCCCGAGCCGACTATTTTAGGCTTTGCAAAACTGCCAGTGGATTCAATCACTTTTGATGAAGCATTCCGAAGGTTAATTGGTCATGAAGGCGGTTACAGTACAGATCGGCGCGATCCGGGTAACTGGACTGGTGGCAAGGTTGGAGTAGGCGTATTAAAAGGCACTAAATACGGCATTGCTGCAAACACCTACCCCAATTTGGACATTAAAAATCTTACGATTGCTCAAGCCAAGGCAATCTACAAAAAAGACTGGTGGGATAAATTAGGCGGCAACGGTCTGCATTCCGCTATCACATTTCAGTTGTGGGATTTCGCAATTAATGCAGGAAAGAAGCGGGCAGTAATGGAGCTGCAACAAGCGGTTGGTGTAACCGCGGATGGAGTTATTGGTCCTAAAACTATGGAAGCCGTGAATGCTCAAGATCTAAATGACGTGATTCTAACTTTGACTGCTGAGCGATTAAGGTTTTATACATCACTTTCAACATGGTCAACATATGGCAAAGGTTGGACGAATCGTGTAGCGGATAATTTGAAATATGCTGCTCAAGATAATTAATCTTTTATTGCTGTGCATCCTCTTATCGGGTTGCACAGCACATTCGATTTCGACAAAAGTGCATGTCACCGTTTGTGTTCAGTGTGTGAATTAAAAAAGCCCTCTAAATGTGTCTTTGTTGTCGTGTTTTCATTTTTCACACTCACTTTTTTATTTCAAAATAGATGTTATAATCAGCGTACACAAGAATTCAAAGGCTTGTGGATAAAGTCACGTTTAGACCAAGATTATCCCATATTAAAATAAGCTATTGTTTTTTCTATAAAGATACTACGTTGACATCGTAGAGGTCAGCAGTTCGAGTCTGGATATACCTACCAAGATATATATTGAGTAAAATCAATATTTTAAGGGGGTATTGTAACGATATTTCCCTGTTTTTATTGTCAAATAGGTCAGCTTTGGGTAATCAAAATACCCAAAATTTGCATTAAAAACTGCTTTATATTTCGCTTTCGGGCGCCGTTTTGAGATGGTCGTATGTATCTCAAGATGGATGGCGCCCGTTTTCGGCACCAAATATTGAGAGTTTATTAATATGCAAAAACCTGTCAAACGCGGCAATGCATGGCGCATCCAAGTTAAATACAAGCATCTTCGTGATGCAGCAACAAGAGATACCTCACAAGAATGTATTCAATGGGCGCACAAGCGACTCATGGAGTTACAGCTTGAGTATGAAAAGCAGCTCAAAAATTTAGATAAACCCCAATACACTGTAAAGCAGCTATTTAATATCTATTACGAAAAAATTGGGCAGTTTACCAAAAGTAAAGTCTACATCAAAAATCACATCAAATATTTAGAACGGTATTACGGCAAACTCACCGAATACTCAATTTATGATCTCACTCCAAAGCTAATCACTGAAAATAGAGAAAGACGATTGCAGTATGTGAAAGCAGGGACTATTCATAAGGAAATGAGCCTTGGATCTTCTGTTTTCACATTTGCAGTACGTGAACTATTTTTACTGCCTTCAAATCCATTCAATTTGGTTAAGAAGCCAATTAAACCACCTGCACGAAAGAACCGTATAAGCCAAGATCAAATCAAAATGGTTTTGGTGGGTTTAGATAATTATGAAGAAGGTATGGTGCCGAAAACACCAGCGCACTATGTAGCTTGGAGTTTCTTATTTGCATTGGAAACTGCCATGCGTAAAGGCGAGATATTAGGAATTGAGAACCAACATGTCTTTCCTGATTATGTTCATTTGCCTGATACTAAGAATGGTACCTCACGAGATGTCCCACTAACGACAAAGGCAAGAGCGCTATTAGATCTACTGCCTAAGCGCGAAGGGTTACTGGTCAAACACAACTCCAATTCGTTTAGATTGCTTTGGCAGCGTAATTTAAAGCGTGTCGGACTTGCTGGAGCATTTACGTTCCATGATTCACGTCATGAGGCCATTACATGCTTTGTGAATAAACAAAAATTGCCTGTTGAGATATTAGCTAAATTGACTGGGCATAAAACCATTGGGGTTCTTGTGAACACATACTACAACCCAACGGCTTCTGAGATAGAAAAAATGCTAAATGCTGCTTAAGATATGCCCCATTGAATGGGGCTTTTTATTATGCAAATTTCTGATTTATCATTAAATGAATTAACAACAGTAATTTTGCGTGAATTTTCTTCAGAGAGGAGATCGGGCTCTGATATTGTAAAACTATTTAATTATTTAGGGTTCAGTGATGATTATTGGGAGTTGAATAAAAAAGGGGAATTTGGTAGTAGAAGGGACTTCACAAATAAAAAGCTTGCTGAGATAAATGGAACTTTTAAATTAATTTCCTTGATCGAGATTTTGGTTGATGATCGCCAAACACAAAATCCTGATGAGATTGCATGTGAACTCAATAAAATACTGAAACATGATGGTTTATTGCTTTATAAAACTGAGAATGAAATCTATAAAATTGGTGGAAAATCTACTCAAGAGGATTTACAGCTCAAGCCTGTTTTTGAAAAAATAGAGAAAGAAATAATAGAACATATCAAAACAAGTAAGTATTCCGTATGGGTTGCGGTTGCATGGATTACTTCTAAGCCGATAGCTGAGGCACTTTATAGGCAACATCAAAAAGGGGTTAACATAAGAATTATAGTGAATGATGATAGTTTGACTGAAAGCAAGGGAATACGCTTTGAAAAATCTGAGATCGAATACTATAAAATCTCACCTAAAAATGGCAATTTCAATAATTTAATGCATCATAAATTTTGTGTTATTGATTTCAAGAAAGTTATTACGGGTTCTTTTAATTGGACTGTGAAAGCATCATTTAATAATGAAAATATAACTGTGATTGAACAAAAAGATCAAGCTGAGAAATATGCGGACGAATTTATAAAGCTCATCAAAGATTTACCAAGAAGATAGAATTTTTTATTTGGCATTGAGTTCAGCGCATTTATCTGCGGGTAAATTATATGAAATTGCCAGCAATCAACTCTAGCCCAATCTTGCGCAGATGACTGGCGTCGGTGAAGTTGAAATTGATGGCGCGTCTATGCCTGCGGTGCGGATTACTTTAAATCCGAATGCACTCATTGCACAGGGCGTTTCATTGGAACAAGTCCGTACTGCAATTGAAAAAAGCAATACAGTACAAGCATTGGGCGTGGTTGAAACCGATCAACTTCGTTGGCAAGTCGCACTGTCGAATGATTTAAAACAAGCGCAAGATTTTGCCAACTTGGTGATTCATCGTAATGCTCAAGCCATCGTTCGTTTAAAAGATGTGGCTGAGGTGCAAGACTCTGTTGAAAACCGCTATGTCAGCGGTTTTCATAATGGTCAACCTGCGGTGATTATCAAAATCAGCCGTCAACCCAATGCCAATACCGTGGCGACCATTGATCAAATCAAAGAAAAACTGCCTGAATTAAAATCACTGATTCCCGCAGACGCACAATTGACTACAGTGATGGATGGTTCTGAAATCATTCGCGCAGGTTTAGCGGAAGCCCGTGATACGTTGTTATTTTCCATGCTGTTGTTCATTATTGTCGTTGCTTTGATGTTAGGGCATATTCAAAGTGCTCTTGTGCCGGGTATTGCCATGTTGGTGACTTTGGTCGGGGCGTGTAGTTTGGTGTATTTGGCAGGCTTTTCGCTCAACAACCTCTCCATTATGGCGGTGATTGTCGCTATTGGCTTGGTGGTGGATGATGCGATTGTGGTGCTGGAAAACATTAAGCGTCATATTGAGCAGGGAGACTCTCCTGTACAGGCTGCTATTAAAGGGATTCAGGAGGTAGGGCTGACTTTAGTGGCCATGAATTTGGCTTTGGTGGTGATTTTCATTTCAGTGCTGTTTATGGGCGGTGTGATTGAGCGGCTTTTCCGCGAGTTTTCACTGACCTTAGTTTTTACCGTGGTGTTATCCGTTTTTGTTTCCTTGGTGTTGACACCAAGCTTATCTGCACGCTGTTTAAAACCGCTAGAGAGCGACCAACAACAGCCTTTATATCAATTTAGCCATCGTTGCATGCAGCAGTTCAATCATGCTTATTTAACATCTTTAAAATGGATGCTAGCACATGGCTATGTTGTGATTTTGTTTTGGTTAGGTGCGATTGGGGCTTCATTCTATGTTTATCAGCACCTCCCTAAACGGGTATTGCCTGAGCAGGATACAGGACGGGTTGAGGCTTTTGTTCGTGGTGATGACGGGTTTTCCTTTCAAATTATGCAACCCAAAATTGCAGCCTTTAGCCAAAGCTTGCTGAGTGATCCTGCTGTAAAAGATGTGGTTGGAACTTCAGGCGGAGCAGGTGGAACCACAAATTCCTTTTTCATGGTGAGTTTAAAACCCAAATCGGAACGTGAGGGGCAAAGTTCACATGCCATTGTCGAGCGTATGAAAAAAATGCGCCGTGGCAGGCTGGGGCAATTTTCTCAGCACGTGTGGAACAAGAATTAGAACTGGATGATCCTTTTTCAAGTGGCAGTGGTCAAGATTATATGCTGTTACTACAGTCAGACGAGGTTGCACAGCTACGCCAATGGGTACCGAAAGTCGCGCAGGCCATGCAAAAACTACCTGAACTTGAGGAAGTGGAAACCATGGGGGATGAAGGCGCGCAGCATGTCACCCTAGATGTAGACCGTGAAGCAGCACGTCGTTTGGGCGTTGATATTGAAAGCATTTCGAGTGTGCTGAACAACTCATTTTCACAGCGCCAGATTTCAACCATTTATGATCAAATCCAACAGTTTCATGTGGTCATGGAAGTAGATAAGCACTTCACGGAACATCCTGAATCCTTAGCCAATGTACAAGTTCCTAATAAAGATGGACAAACTGTGCCGCTACGTAACTTTGCGACATGGTCTTATGGAATTACCAATGATCGAGTGTATAGACGTAATCAATATGCCGCGATGGGTATTGGTTATGTCGTGAAACAGGGCTATAGCTATGAACAGGCCGATACCGCGATCCGATCTGTTTTAACTGAAGTAATGTTGCCAAACAACGTTTTTATGACCACGGATAAAGATGTAGAAGCAGAAAGTTTACAAGCGGGCTTAAGTACACCGTTACTGATTCTTGCGGTGATTGTATTGATTTATATCGTGCTTGGGGTGACCTATGAAAGTGTGGTTCATCCGTTAACGATTTTATCGACCATACCCGCTGTGGCTTTGGGTGCAATTCCGCTGGCTTGTAGTTGGGGTGAAGGGGCAGAGTTACGTCAGCCTTTGGGTGTGGTCATTGTGGGCGGCTTAGCGCTTGGGCAGCTCTTAACTTTGTACACAACGCCTGTTTTGTATTTGCTCTTTGAAAAATGGGCTGAATCTTGTTCAAGATTTAAACGTAAATTTGTGCTGCAAAGCTTAGGCAAATAGATAAAGAAATAGGAAAATAGAATGTCAGGTTTGGTTTATAAAAATGTCTTCAGCCTAAGTTGTGTGTTGTTGTTGACTGCATGTAGTTCTACGGCGGTCGTACGCCCTCCCGAATATAAAACACCGCTGATTCAAGCGGATGAGCAATATAAATATGCTGCGCTCAATTGGACAGAAACAGCAGGCTTAAAAGGAGCGACAGTCGCATGGTGGAATATTTATGAAGACCCCGTTTTAAGCCAACTGCTGCAATAGTTAAATGCAGAAAACTTAAATTTGAAACAGGCCGAGGCACGTTATAGACAAGCCAATGCTTTACTTGAGCAGCAAAAAGCCAGTCGTTCTGTCAGTCTAAGCTTAGAAGGTGCTGCCAAGCGTAATGGCGCAAAGCATACATCTCCAAACAGTCAGTTTAGCACAGGGGTTCAGGCTAGCTGGATTCCCGATGTCTGGGGACGTGTGGCGAAAGCCATAGAGGGACAACAGGAAAATTTAGAAGCGGTGCAGGCGGACTTAGCCGCAGTGAAACTGAATCAACAGTTATTGGCGACTGAGGCTTATTGGAGCATTCGTGTTTTGGATGCGCAACTTGATGTACTGCAGCAAACCCAAAAAAGTTACCTACGTTCGGTGCAAATTTTAAAAAACCAATATACAGCAGGGATGATTGCGCGGGCAGATGTGATACAGGCAGAAACACAGTTGAAACAAGTGCAAATACAGCAGATCGAAACGCAGCGTGAACGCAATTTACAGGAAAATGTGTTGGCGGTCTTGCAAGGTAAAAGTGTGGCCCAGTTTCAACTGGTGAAACGACAGCAAGGTTTGAGTATTCCTACTGTACCCGCGCAGTTACCCAGTCGTTTACTCATGCAACGTCCCGATGTGATTCGTGCAGAGCGGGAGCTTGCGAGTACACATGCACAGTTGGGTTTAGCGCAAACGGCTTGGTTGCCAGATATTAGTATTGGTCTTAATGCGAGTTTAAATAGCCAAGTGTTGGGTCAGTTGTTCCAAGCCCCTGCATATTTATGGTCTACGGGACTAGAAGCAGCTTCGGTTATTTTTGATGGTGGAAAACGTCAAGCTGAAATTGCCCAAGCGCAGGCAAGTTATGATGAAAAATTAGCAGCCTATAAGCAAGCTGTACTTACTGGCTGGAAGGAAGTTGATGATGCTTTAATGCAAACTTCAAGTTTGAAACAACAACAACTGGAGCAAGCTCAGTTACTGCAACTGACTAAAGAAAATGAACAAGTGGTGATGCGACGTTATAACGCAGGTTTAGTCAGTTATTTGGAAGTGGTCACGGCGCAGAATTTAAGGCTGCAAGCTGAACAGAGCACATTAGAGTTACAACAAATGCAATTAAAAAATACAGCGCAATTAATGACTGCTATGGGTGGAAATATTTCCTAGACACTTGCTTTCTTTCCAAGTGGTGATTGACCAAACCATTAAGCCTTACATCTTGGGCATCAGATGTAAGGCTTATGCTATTTATTTGAAAGTAATAATAAAATAGAAAGTATGTGCTATTGAACACGAACTTTTATGACACACCGTTTATAAAAACAGTGCGCCTGACATTGCTCCAAAGAGCATGACCCACAGTGGATGAATTTTTTTCACTAAACTTAAACCAGTAGCGACGATAACGATTGCAATGAGTAACCAGTTCTGAGCAGATGTAGCGGCAATAATATATGCACTAACCAAAACCAAGCCGACAGTAATTGGTTTCAGTGCTTTTTCAAACATGCTGCGTAGTGGATGATCCTTAAACTGATTCCAAAACTTGAGTGCAAATACAGTCAGTACAGAAGAGGGCCCAAACTTTGCCAATGAAGTCACGAACAGTCCAGCAGGTCCAGCCACATGCCAGCCGACTAAAGGTACAATCATCATATTGGGGCCCGGTGCCGCTTGCGCCATGGCAAACATGGTGCTGAACTCTGTGGCAGTAAGCCAACGATGCACTTCAACCAATTGATGTTGCATTTCAGGCAAAATGGCATTGCCGCCACCAAAGGCCAGTATAGAAAGCTGGGTAAAAACGATGGCTAGAGTGAGTAAAATCATGCGTTTTTTCCTCTTTTGTTCAAGCTTAAGACTGCGACATTGATGCTGACTAAGATCAGTAACGTTAATGCCAATGGAATCTTAATAATCAGCATAAAGACGATGGTCAGCGCGATAGTAAAGATCGTGAGGTAACTTTTCAGAATGGGTTTCAACATTTTTAACCCCATCGCAAACAGTAAACCTGCCGCTGCCGCTGCTAGACCCTGTATCATGTGCTGAATCACGGCGATACTTTGAAATTGGCTATAGAGCTGATACAGCAAAATCACAATCACCGTCGGTGCAAAAATCAACCCGAGAACTGCACTAATCGCACCTTTAACCCCCTGAAACTCATAACCAATTGCAACGGCCATATTAATGATGTTTCCTCCAGGGAGGATTTGACAGACACCCAATAAGTGCGTGAACTCTTCCGTGTTGAGCCATTTTTGCTCTTCTACAACCATTTGGTGTGCAAGTGGCAGTACGCCACCAAAGCCCATGAGTCCCAGCTTCATAAAGCCTGCAAATAGTTCCCGTGAAGTCGGGTGGGTTATTTGTTCAGCAGGGAGCACTTCAGTGTTCATGTCTTTCGCCTTTTGTGGAATGTGCCCAGTATGAACCTGTAGAGATATATTGAAAAATGCTATTTTTGACGTTATATATACTGAAAAAGTATGTTTGATGGGGCAGACATGATTGATATCCATAAACTCAGAGCATTTGTTGCAGTGGTAGAAGAAAGTAATATTTCGCATGCTGCTGTTCGTTTGAATATGCAACAACCACCGTTGACACGGATTATCAAAAGCTTGGAAGAAGAGCTGAATGCTCAGCTGTTAAAGCGTTTGCCGCGTGGTGTCGAGGTAACAGAAGCGGGCAAGGTTTTGTACAAAGAAGCCCTTGCGATATTGGCGCATGCACAGTTGATTCCCAAACGTGTGCAGGATATTTCTTTGGGGGTTGAAGGTCAGATTAATATTGGCTTTACCAACTCGGTTGGCTTACATCCTTTTTTACCGGCTTTGCTGCGTAACTTTCGGGAAACTTTTCCACGTGTTTCAATTCATCTGGAAGAAGATGGCAGTAGCTCGCTGATAGACTCCATTAGTAATGAAAAAAATGACATTGTGTTCTTACGCAAACCTGCACCGATTGGCCTTGGTTTAACCAGTCTACATGTATTAGATGAGCCACTCATTGTGGCTTTACCCAATAATCATCCTTTGGCTGAACAAGCCGAACCGATTCACTTGCTGGATCTTGAACCGCATGATTTTGTGTTATACCGACGTTTAGCTGGACAAGATTTATTCGATAATATTTTGGCCAGTTGTTACCAAGCTGGATTTAGTCCCAAAATTGTACAAGAAGCGCCACGTTTAACCTCAAGCTTAAACTTGATTGCTGCAGGGATTGGTTTATCCATCGTGCCTGAGGCCATTCGTGACTTTTGGAATAAGCAGATTGTTTATAAAACGCTTAAGGCCAATAACCCATGTATTGCGCCGATTTATGCAGTGTATAAAGAAAATATAGACAATGTCCGTTTGCAACACATCTTAAAGTTATTGCAATAATTCGTTGAATATTGAGCACTTTATTCTGCCTGACAAGAGCTGGCTTAAAGTGCTAAGGTAGAGTGATGATGTGTTGTATTTAAAGTTTTATAACTATAACGAATGCTCGTACGGAGCAAAATATAATATTTAGCAATATGAGGTGTTTAACCCATGCTTTTTAATAAGGTTTCTTTTGCACTCACGGCTCTACTTTCTTCCACTGTGGTAATGATGAGTGGTTGTGCAACCAGTCTGTCTAGCACCGCTTCAAACACACAACAACAGGCGCAAAATGCCTTATTGGTCTATGGTGGCCACATTTTAACCATGCAAGGCATGCAGCCCAGCTATGTCGATGCCATGATAATTCAAGATGGAAAGATCCGTTATACAGGCCCATTGTCTGAGGCTGAAAAGCTTGCGCCACAGGCGAAACGCTTAAACTTAAATAACAATACCGTCATCCCAGGCATCATTGATGCCCATAGTCATTTAAACTCTGTCGGTATGCAGCAAACTGTGGCAAATTTATATCCGCCGCCAGATGGCAAGGTGGTGAGTATTGCCACACTTATCCAAGAAATGAAGGCGTGGGCGAAGCAAAATCCAACCTTTGTCCAAGCGACTTCTGGCTGGATTATTGGCAATGGTTATGATGATACCCAGCTACAAGAGAAAGCTCATCCAACAGCCACAGATTTAGATCAGATTTCAACGACTCAACCTGTACTGATTTTGCATCAGTCTGGACATTTGGCCTCTGTGAATCACAAAGCGCTAGAGTTGTTAGGCATTAATGAAAAAAGTAGCAACCCCAGTGGTGGTGTGATTCGACGCGTAGTCGGGACAAATATTCCAAATGGTGTACTGGAAGAAAGTGTTGTGATTGAAGCCATGCTACAGGCGTTTAAAACGGTCCCACCTGAAATGATGCAGCAGATGGCGTTGACTGCGGTACAGACCTATATGAAAAATGGTTACACCACGGTACAAGAAGGACGAGCTGATCGTGGTACTTCAGAACTTTGGCGAGTTTGGCTAATCAAAACAAATTAGCGATTGATGTCGTCTCTTATCCTGATATTAGTTCTGAACAGGCGTATATGCTCGAAAAAGGTGTAAGCAAAAACTATGTCAATCACTTTAGAATTGGTGGCGTGAAAATTAGCTTAGATGGTTCACCTCAAGGTAAAACAGCGTGGTTAACCGAACCTTATGTGGTTCCGCCTGAAGGGAAAGATAAGAACTATCGTGGCTATCCTGCATTTCCAGAGCAAAAAACAGTCCAGCACATGATTGATTTGGCTTTTCAAGAGCAGTGGTCCATTTTGGCACATGCCAATGGTGATGCCGCGATTGATCAATACCTCAATGTGATTGCCAATGCGCAAAAGAAATATGATGCCTCACAGCGACGAGATGTGATTATTCATGCGCAAACTATGCGAGAGGATCAACTGGATCGGGCGAAACAGCTTCACTTGATTCCCTCATTTTTTTCTTTGCATACCTACTACTGGGGCGACTGGCATGTGGCACAAACCTTAGGTGAAAAGCGTGCTGAACACATCTCACCAACAGGTTCGGCCTTAAGAAAAGGCATGATTTTCACTGAGCATCATGATGCTCCTGTTATCCCACCGAAAAGCATGATGGTGTTGGATGCAACGGTTAATCGCACCACGCGAACAGGCAAAGTTTTGGGTGAGACACAAAAAGTCAGCCCGTATATCGCACTTAAAACGATGACGGACTGGGCTGCATATCAGTATTTTGAAGAAGATATTAAAGGCACTTTAAGTACAGGGAAATACGGTGACTTTGTTATTTTAAGTGCCAATCCAATCACCACTGAACCATCTAAAATCAAAGACATCAAAGTTCTTGCAACCTATAAGCAAGGACAGTTGGTTTATCAAAGATAAAGTTGTTTAGCGGCTTGTAAACCTGCGACTGAAAAGGTCATGAGATGTTTGACTAAAAGCGCAGGTTCAAGCTTGGAGACATTTTTAAGTGGGCTTGGCCCATTTGCATCTGCCAAAATCAGCATCATACAAGGCGCGACGGTGCTGAGTACACAAGGCAAAAGTGCAGGATGATTTTCATCGATACCTGAAACTTGGCTAATAATTTTTTTAACCAAAAGAAACTTTCGCGCACCATCATTTTGCATAAACGTGTATAGGTGGGTGGTCGGTGAAAAAAGCTCACGAACAAACACTTTGCTATGCCAGACATCGGTTTCAACCAGCTTACCGATTAGGCTTTCAAAAAAAGCTTCCAGTTTTTCAGTAGGCGTTTTAGAGCTGTTAAGCAAGGTCAAGAGTTCTTGTTCATCAATATAATGCGTATGTGCTTCGGCAAGTACGGCACGATATAAGCCATCACGACCATCGAAGTGATAGTTAATGGCAGCCAAATCGACTTCGGCCAGCTTGGCAATGGCTTTACTCGTGGTTTTTGCAAAACCATCCTGAGCAATTAGGCGGCCAGCAGCATCCAAAATTTTCGATTTGGTTAAATCACCATCGCTACGTCCAGCTCTAGACATTATTTACTCTGCATCAAAATTTAGACTTGAAGTATATCTTTCTTAACTGAATTGTTATAGTTTAAATTAGATTTAAACTTGTATTAAAACTAAGCGAAGGTTTGGTGTACATGAACAAAAGTAAGTTCATACTGTTGGTTGGGGTGTTGCTCATTGCTGTAGCGGCTGCATTTTTGTGGTTCAGTCGAGACAAAGCCGATCCCGATCATCTGGTGTTATATGGCAATGTTGATATTCGACAAGTCTCACTGGCATTTGAAACGGCTGGACGTATTCAAAGCTTATTTGTTCAAGAAGGCGATCGCGTTCAAAAAGGTCAGGTTCTTGCCGAACTGAATACCGATGCGTTGACTATACAAGCACAGCAAGCCCAAGCACAGTTACAAGTTCAACAGCAAACCTTAAATGAACAAGCTGCGGGCAATCGACCTGAAGAGATTACCCAAGCGAAAGCGAAAGTACAGTCTGCCCAAGCCCAATTTGAAAATGCCGATAAACAATACCAGCGTTTAAATGTCTTAAACTGGAGTACTGCGGGTCAAGCAGTGAGTAAGCAAGAGGTTGATGCTGCAAAAAGCAATATGAAAATGGCGGAAGCGGCTGTAGGTGAAACCAAAGCCAACCTGGAGCTACTTTTGAAAGGTGCACGCACAGAAGAACGTGAAGCGGCTAAAGCACAATATGAATCGACCAAGGCCAATCTTGATTTGATTGATTACCAAATTACTCAAAGTAAGCTGCTGGCACCTGTGAATGGCGTAATTCGTGCACGTTTACAAGAAGTTGGTGACATGACGACTTCAAACAAGTCCGTCTATACCATTGCCCTGATCCATCCTAAATGGGTGCGTGTTTATGCCAGTGAAATGGATATTGGGCATATCAACATGGGCGCAGCAGCACAAGTCATTCGTGACTCACAACCGAATCAGCCCATCACAGGAAAAATTGGTTATATCTCATCTGTGGCGGAATTTACCCCGAAAACGGTACAGACCGAAGATATTCGCACGACTTTGGTGTATGAAGTCCGTATTTATGTCGATGACCCGAATGACCAACTAAAAATGGGACAGCCTGTGACAGTGAGCATAGCCAAATCATCGCGTCCAACTGCCAAGAATAATCCTTAAGGCATGGGAGTATGTCGATGTCAGTAGAGAGCATTGTGATTGCCACGGATTTAAACAAAACCTTTAAAGCAGAACAAAAAGATTTGGATGATGTGCAGGCTTTGCAAGGCATAAATATGCAGATCAAAACAGGAAAACTGACGGCTTTGGTCGGGCCTGATGGTGCTGGTAAAACCACATTTTTAAGATTGATCGCAGGTTTATATAAGCCAACCACTGGAAGCTTGAAAGTCTTAGGAATGGATGTCGCCAAAGATCCACAATCTGTGCAAGATCGTATCAGCTACATGCCGCAAAAGTTTGGTTTGTACGAAGACCTCAGTATTCAAGAAAATTTAGACTTGTATGCGGATTTGCATGGCGTGCCAATGGACGTTCGCAAGGAACGTTTTGCACGTTTGCTCAAGATTACCGACTTGGCGCACTTTACTGAACGTCCCGCAGGAAAACTCTCTGGGGGTATGAAGCAGAAGTTAGGTTTGGCCTGCACTTTAGTCCGTTCACCTGAACTATTGCTGTTGGATGAACCAAGTGTCGGTGTCGATCCACTCTCACGCCGTGATCTGTGGATCATCATTGAACAATTGGTGAGGGAGGAGAACTTAAGTGTAATCCTCAGTACTGCGTATATGGATGAAGCTGAACGCTGTCATCAGGTTTATGTCATGTTGGATGGACAAGTCTTAAAGCAAGGTACACCCGACGAACTGACGGCTCAGGCACAGGGACAAACATGGCAAGTAAAACCCAGTCCCAACATGAAGGCACGGGTATTACAAGCACATTTACTTGATAATCAACATTATATTGCCGATGCAGTTCCCAAAGGCAATATAGTGCGTTTTATTACGCGAACTGAAAGCCCATCACTTCCAGCAGATCTGTTACCCAAAGGCGTTGTTGCGGAACAGAGGCCAGCAGAGTTGGAAGATGCATTTATGTTGCTTTTACACGAGGCGAAACATATTCAAAAAACGGTATTGGCACAGGAAAATTTAGCTTTAGACCCTTCAATAACTTTGATAGAAAACTCTGATCCACCACAAGTGAAAACAGAGCAGAATGTAAAACAGCAGCTCGAAAAACCTGTGATTGTGGTGAAGGATTTGGTACGCACTTTTGGTGATTTTACCGCCGTGGCCAGTACCTCGTTTGATGTATCCCGCGGCGAAATTTTTGGTTTGCTTGGCCCCAATGGTGCAGGTAAGACCACGACGTTTCGTATGCTCTGTGGCTTACTGCCCGCCAGCAGTGGTGTGTTGGAAGTGGCAGGCATGAATTTGCGTACAGCTCGTGCGCAGGCAAGGGCAAAAATTGGTTATGTATCGCAGAAGTTTGCCCTGTATGGCAATTTGAGCGTACTGGATAATCTAAAGTTTTTTGGTGGTGCTTATGGCTTATCGGGCAAACAGTTAAAACAGCAAATTGATAAAGCGTTGCTTCAGTTTGAACTTAAGCCACATGCTAAAAGCGGTGATCTACCAAATGGTTTTAAACAGCGTTTGTCGATGGCAGCAGCACTGTTACATCAGCCTGAAATTGTATTTTTGGATGAACCAACCAGTGGTATTGATCCGTTAGCAAGGCGCTCTTTTTGGTACACCATTGGAGAGTTGGCGAACCAAGGCATGACCATTATTGTGACTACACACTTTATGGAAGAAGCTGAATACTGTGATCGGATTGCGATTCAAGATGCAGGGAAATTGTTGGCGATTGGTACACCTCAACAGATTCGTGGGATGGCACAGTTAGAGGATGTAAACGATATGAATAGTGCTTTTATTGCCATCGTTGAACAGTCCCGTGCAGACATGCAGGCTCACTGAGGAACGTCAAATGAATCATTTCTCAGCTTTCTGGACACGACTGTTTGCCTTAACACGTAAAGAATCCAAACAGCTGCTTCGTGATAAAAGTAGTATGGCGATTGGTTTCATTCTACCGATTATTTTAATTTTGTTGTTTGGTTATGGGCTGTCTTTCGACTTAACCAACGGACGAGTTGGGGTTGTGGAGCAACAGCCCACGCCACAGAGTCAGCAACTGATGAGTGGCTTAAACGGCTCTAGATACATTACCGTCAAGCACTATCCAAGCTTTAGCCAAGCTGAAGCTGCAATGGGCAAGGCTGAAATTGATGCCATCGTCAATATACCCAGCAACTTTGCGGAGCAATATGCAAAGGGGACTGGTGTTGTTCAGGTCATTACCAATGGCCGTTCGACCAGTATTGCTTCGGCCTTGCAGGGCTATATTACCAGTACGCTCAATACCGCCAGTTTGATACAAGCAGACCGAACCAATGCAGCTTCGGTGGGTGGCATTATCACGGTTGAACAACGTATGTGGTTTAACGAGTCCGCAAATAGTACGTGGTTTTTAGTACCAGGTTTAATTGTCCTAATTTTGACCTTGGTCGGCGCATTTTTAACAGGCTTGCTGATTGCACGTGAGCGCGAGCGTGGCACTTTAGAAGCATTATATGTTACGCCCGTACGTCCTCTAGAAATTGTACTTTCAAAACTGGCGCCCTATATCGTGATTGGGATGATTGATATTGTGATGTGTTTAGTTGCAGCACATGTTTTATTTGATGTCCCCATTCGAGCATCACTGTTCTCTGTTATGAGTGCTTCTTTTTTCTATTTAATGGTGTCGTTACTGCTGGGTCTGATGATTTCAGGCCTATCCAAAAGTCAGTTTCAAGCCAGTCAAATGGCACTACTTGCCAGCTTCATGCCTGCTTTAATGCTTTCAGGTTTTGTGTTTGATACACGGAACTTACCGCTAATTGTGCAAGTTATTAGCAATGTTTTACCTGCAACGCACTATATGACTTTGATTAAAACCTTATTACTCGGTGGCGATGATTGGTCTTTGTGGTTTAAAGAATGTGGCATTTTATTGATTTATATCGTGCTATTCACGGTAATGACCGCGCGTACGCTGAAAAAGCGTTTGGGCTAGCGAAAGGAAGGATAGTGTTATGGCAACGTTAATACGCTGGTTTCGTTATCTTTGGGTGCTAATCCGAAAAGAGTTTTTAGCCATTTTAGCCGATCCTGCCAATCGGGTGACCTTAATCGCGCCTGTATTTATCCAAGCGGTCTTGTTTGGTTATGCCGCAAGTTATGATGTGAATCATGTTGATTATGCCGTGCTGGATCAAAGCCGAAGTCAAAGCTCACAACAAGTTTTAGCACATTTAGATGGTTCAGGAATTTTTAAACGAACGGCAGATTTGCAGAATAATCGACAAATCCAACAGGTGATTAATGATCGAACAGCCTTGGCAGTCATCACCATTCCTGCTGATTTTGAGGATGAGTTAAATAATCAAGAGTCTGCACCGATTCAAGTGATTTTAGATGGGCGAAACTCATCAACTGCAAGTATGGCGGGCTCCTACATCAGCAGTGTGGTGGGGCAGGTCAATCAAGAACGTTTGGGAACCAACTCCGCGATCACGGTACAAGCGCGGACATGGTATAACCCGAATGTCGAGTCGAGATGGGGCATCATGCCCTCCTTGATTGCAACTTTAAGTATGATGCAAACACTGTTGCTTTCGGCACTTTCAGTAGCACGCGAGCGTGAACAAGGGACTTTTGATCAGCTCTTAGTTACACCTTATACCCCGACGCAGATTATGATTGGGAAGGCCATTCCGCCGATTATGATTGGGGTTATTCAATCTTCCATTATTTTGGCAATTATTCTGTTCTGGTTTCAGATCCCGATGAATGGCTCCTTGACTTTACTGTATTTTGGATTATTTGCCTTTAATATTGCTGTTGTGGGTGTGGGCCTGTCCATTTCAGCGATTGCACTCAATATGCAACAAGCCATGCTGTATACTTTCTTTTTGATCATGCCTTTAACGCTTTTATCAGGCTTACTAACTCCTGTACAAAATATGCCTGAAGTGTTGAATTGGCTGACATATGCCAACCCGCTACGCTTTGGCATAGACTTGGTACAACGGGTGTATTTGGAAGGTGCAAGTTTTGCGCAAGTGAAATGGGACTTTGTACCGATGTTGATATTAGCCATAATTACCTTGCCTTTGGCTGCGTGGTTATTTAGAAATCGTTTGTCATAATAGCGTGATATCTTTATGTCTCGCTTATCGATACAGACTGTGACTCGGCGTTTGATGTTAAATAATGCAATCAATATCGGTTCATGATTAAAAAAAACGATTTTTGCATTGTATTTCTGGCTTAAGCTTTTTATTATTGCCCGCTTGTTTTCGCGATCAGCTTGGAATGGAACCTTGAGTAATTTTCTAACCGAACACCTGATTCATCGAGATGAAGACTTTATGGTCATCCATAAGCCTGCAGGTATACTCACCGTTCCGGGGAAGACAGAAGACTTACAAGATTGTATGATCAATCGTTTAGTCAAACTA
The DNA here is from genome assembly GCF_002018895.1 of Acinetobacter sp. MF4640. Classification (NCBI taxonomy): domain Bacteria; kingdom Pseudomonadati; phylum Pseudomonadota; class Gammaproteobacteria; order Moraxellales; family Moraxellaceae; genus Acinetobacter; species Acinetobacter sp. MF4640. Next base: position 33,143 of record NZ_MVOM01000032.1, read on the forward strand.
GAACCTAAAACACTACTGATCCACCGTCTTGATCGCGATACCTCGGGTATCTTGGTTTTTGGTCTCAGCCGTTGGGGACAAAAATCCATTTCTCGTCAGTTTCAAGAACGTCAAACCGATAAAACCTATCAAGCGATTGTGGCTGGTCATTTAGATGGTCAGGGCACTGTTGATGTGCCTGTGATTTATGATCCATCCCGTCCACCGTTACATATTGCAGAGCCCAGTCATAACAAGCCTGCTGTGACTGAGTGGAAAGCCATTGAACATTTTGAAATACAGGGTCAGCCCGTGACTCGTGTGGCGCTCACACCTATTACAGGACGTTCGCATCAACTTCGTGTACATATGCAGTTTTTAGGTCATCCTATCGTGGGAGATACGCTTTATGCTGCGCCTGACCAGCAAGATTTGATGCCGCGTTTGTGTTTACATGCAGAGCGTTTGAGTTTTCATCATCCCCAAACCGACCAACGTATCGAATTTATTTGTCCAGTACCATTTTAAGTACGTGGAATCATCAAATTTGCTCACTTTTTTAGTGAGCTTTATGTCAAAATATATTGCTTAAAGGTGTATAATTTTGCTCAAATATCAAACAATGTTTGAGCATTAAATTTGCAGTCCTAACTTGTAGATAAAGGTGGAAAAATTGCAGCAGTTTGCTATTGGTCAACGTTGGTTATCAGATACTGAAACGGAACTAGGTCTAGGAGTTCTTATTGATGTAGATGAGCGATCTGTCAGCATCTTATTCCCTAAAAGTGATGAAACACGTGTATATGCACGGAATAATGCACCTTTATCACGTATTATTTTTAATGTGAACGATGAATTACAAGATCAAGAAGGCACCAAGTGGACGGTTGAAGCACATGAAGACCGTCATGGTGTGGTGCGTTATAACGTTGTTCGTCGCTTAGAAGATGGCACGGAAGAACGTAAATCACTGAATGAGACTCGCATTGGTGCTCAAATTCAGCTGTCTAAACCGCTTGATCGCTTATTGGCAAGTCAAATTGACTATAAAGAATGGTACGACTTACGTATTGAAGCGATGCTAATGCAAGCCAATATGAAGTCGAGCCCACTGCGTGGTATGGTCGGTTCACGTGTCGGTCTGATTCCTCATCAGCTGTATATTGCACACGAAGTGGGTCAACGTTTTGCTCCGCGTGTCCTTTTAGCCGATGAAGTGGGCTTAGGGAAAACCATTGAAGCTGGATTAATTATCCATCAACAGCTTAAAACGGGCCGTTCAGAACGTATCCTAATTTTGGTACCCGATTCACTGCAATATCAGTGGATGATTGAAATGCGTCGTCGTTTCAATTTGAACTTCTCATTATTTGATTTAACCCGTACGGCTTCAATCAAAGAACATGACCCTGAACTGAATCCATTCCTGACTGAACAATGCATTATTGCGTCAATCGATTTGATGATTGACCATGATGACTTGCGTGAACAGGCCCTAGAAGCTGGTTTTGACCTGTTAGTGGTCGATGAAGCACATCACTTGATGTGGAATGAAGAAGACGGTGGTAATGATCGTTACGACTTGATCGAAGAGTTAGCAGAAAAAACACCGGGTGTTTTACTGTTAACGGCAACCCCAGAACAGCTGGGTGTGGAAAGTCACTTTGCGCGTTTACGTTTACTTGACCCACAGCGTTTTAGTTCGCTGGATCGTTTCTTAGATGAAGAAACCCAATATCAACAAACTGCAAAAATTGCTGAAGTACTGATGTCAGATATGCCACTTGAAGAAGGGCATTTGGCTGCATTAGAAGGTTTGCTAGGGCATCGCATTGAAGATGCACCAGAACAACGTTTCCGTGCCATTCATGAGCTTTTAGACCGTCATGGTACAGGGCGTATTTTGTTCCGTAACACCCGTGAGGCCATTCAAGGCTTCCCAGGTCGTGACTGTCAACCTGCGCCTTTGCCTGCACCAGAAAACTGGTCTAAAGATGGTAAATTACGTGAACAAATGTGGCCAGAAGAAGCACAGCTTGACGGTGCGTGGATGGAAGCTGACCCGCGTGTCATGTGGCTCATGGAAAAACTACGTACAGACTTAAAACACAAAAAAGTGTTGCTTATTGCACGTACTGGTCCCGTGGTTGAAGCACTTGAAAACGTACTCCGTTTACATGCGGGTATTCGTACTGCAATGTTCCATGAAGGCATGAGTTTGCTTGAGCGTGACCAAGCGTCGGCTTACTTTGCTGAAGAATCTTATGGTGCACAAATTTTACTGTGCTCTGAAATTGGTTCTGAAGGTCGTAACTTCCAGTTTGCATCAGATTTGATTTTATTTGACTTGCCTGCAAACCCAGATGTACTTGAACAACGTATTGGTCGTTTAGATCGTATTGGTCAAGAAAACCGGATTCAAATTCATGTGCCGTATTTGATTGGTACAGCGCAAGAACGTATGTTCCGTTGGTATAACGAAGCCTTGAATATTTTCAGTAATATCTCGCCAACTGCGCAAACTTTACAAGAAAACTTTATTGTTGAATTGAAAGATTGTTTACTGACAGATAAAGGTCAGCAGTTTGATGACTTACTCGAAGCGGTCAGCGTACAACGTGAAGCGTTAGAAGCAGAGTTACAATCAGGTCGTGACCGTTTGCTTGAATACAACTCTTGTCGTCCAATTGTGGCGCAAGAAATTGTACAAGCGCTTGAGTCTTATGATGACAACACCACTTTGCCAATGTTTATGAAGCGCTTTATGGCGTCGACAAATATTGATTTTGACGAACAAAGCAACGGTACAGTCATCATTAAACCAACCGATCAAATGCAAGTTCAAGGTTTAACCTTGGATGAAGAAGGCATGACTGCGACATTCTACCGCGATCAAGCTCAGATACGTGAAGATGCTCAGTATTTAACCCTTGAGCATCCATTTACTGAAAGCGTAATGGAAATGATCAACACTCAAGGTTTTGGTAGTACCAACGTTGCAGTGTTGAAGTCAGCTGCTTTACCACAAGGTTCGGTATTGTTGGAAGTTTGGTTTAAAGTCGATGTGGTTGCACCGAAAGCATTGAACTTGCCTTCAAGCTTACCGCAGCAGTTGGTTCGCGTCTTGCTGAGTGAAAAGGGTCAAGATCTGTCGCAGAAAATTGCGCCTGAAATCTTAAAACCATACTTGCATCATTTGGATGGTAATAGCTGTCGTCAAGTCGTGAAAGCACGTCGTGAAGTGATTGAACAGCGTTATGTACAAGCATTGGAGCTTGCGCGTGCAGCTTTACCAAGCTTTGTGCAACAAGCGAAAGAAGTCTACGGTAGCAAGTGGCAATACGAAATTGACCGCCTAACTTATTTAAAGCAGTTTAATCCGAGTATTCGTGAAGATGAAATTTCACGTCTACAAAAACTGCAAAAAGAAGGTCTTGGTTTGCTAGATGGCCTATCGGTTACACCAGAAGCAATTCAAGTGATGGTTGTGGTTAAACCATAAGCACAATCGCTGTATGAAAAGCACCTTCGGGTGCTTTTTTAATGAATCCTTAAAAAAGGGATGTCTAAGTTGTATTTGAAAAGTAATCCATTCAAATTCTAAGCGCTTGCTTATGCTAGAATTTTCGCCATTAAAACTCTAATGTATCGAACAATAAATTATGTCTAAAGCTCTAGTAACAATGGGTTCAAAAACAACACATGGTGGCATCGTCGCTGAGTGTGAAAACAGTTTTGTGATCAATGGTATTGCTGTGCATTTAAATGGAATGAAGCACTTTTGTCCTAAGTGTCGAATGGTGGTTTCTGCGATTGCAGCAGATCAGAGCACAACGGTCTTGGGACGTGCTGTGGTGATTGCAGGAGACAAAACCAACTGTGGCGCTACTTTTTTAGGCAATCAGAACTTAACTGTTTCTGCAAAGTGATCTCAGATCTATCCCAGAATATTTTTATAAATTGGCCGAAGTGATCAAAGTTCATGACTTAGGATTCATCCTGCGCCATTTCGTTTAGATTGAAAAACGATTATGGTAAATAGGGTATAAAACAATAGATCTGAATGACATGAGCAAACCAGCCTTACACTTTACCCATGCAAATGGCATTCCCTCGGGCAGCTATCAAAAATTTTTCCAGTTTTTGAATAAAGATTTTGATGTCAAAGCGATCCCGATGATTGGTCTAGATCCGCACTATCCTGTGGAATACCGTTGGGAAGCGTTGGTGGATCAAGTTATTTCAGATATTGAACAGCAGTTTCCACAGCAACACGTGATTGGTTTAGGGCATTCTTTTGGCTCTTTACTCACACTTATGGCGGCTTATAAAAAACCACAGTTGTTTTCGCAAGTGATTATCATGGACCCACCGTTTGTGATCGGTTCTAAGGCCTTTTTATTTGAAGCGTTACAAAAGCTGGGATCAAAGTCCATTGAAAAACTCACCCCAGCCGCGGTGACCGTCAAGCGTCGTGATCATTGGGAAAGTATTGAACAGGCCAGTCAGGCGCTCAGACCGAATCGTATTTTTAAAGACTTTGATGAACAGTGTTTTGCAGACTTTATAGCGTGTGGTTTAAAAAGTGATCCGACTCGAAATGGGGTGACGCTAACCATTCCGAAACATACTGAAGCTGAGATCTTCAGGACAGTGCCTGCATGGTGGTGGCGTACCCCACGCAAAGCACCTGCTATGCCGATTCATGTGTTGACTGCAAAAGATAGCCATTTCTATAAGCAAGGTTTACCCCAAGGGATGAAAAAAACCTATGCGATCGACTATAGTGTGCTTGAAGGTGGGCATATGTTTCCGCTAGAACAACCGAAACAGACCGCAGAATTTGTGCACCAGCTCATTAAAGAGCAACAGCGAAACAAATAAGAAGATATTTCAGCGAATCTGTTGGGTGTAATCACAGATTAGCGAATCATCGCTTCATCCAAATGACGTGAACCTTCCAAAATCATGCGAATCATGATCATGGTTTGTTCAGCCATTTTTTTACGCTCTACACTTGGCATATCAATCACTTTGGCACCCATATTGAAGACCAATTGGGTGATTGCCATGGACACCAATTCAGGGTGGAAGAGTTTGCTATTATTTAAACGTTCTAAACGAATTAAATCGTCTTTGAGTTCTTGTTGGAAATAATTCAACTGTCTTTCGACCGCATTTTTATAAGATGCCGAACCCGTATATGCTTCGCGTAATAGTAGGCTTAAGTTGCCATCATCAGCATCTAGTTGTTCAATAAAAACTTCGACTGAGCTACGAATAATACTTTCTTGGCGAATGGCCTTAATCCGTGCTTCATGCAAAATTTGACGTAGCACAACACCTGCACGTTCAATCAGCTCGATAGCCAGTTCATCGGTATCTTTAAAATGACGATAAAAACTATTCGGCGCAATGCCTGCTTCACGTGCGACTTCACGCAAGCTTAGGGATGCAATACTTTTTTCAGGACCAATCAAATTTAAAGCAGCTTGAAACAGTTCATCTTTTGTAATCGTTGCTTTTCGACCAACACTACGTGCAAGCACTGGTGCATGTTTTTTTGAAGCTTCATGCTCTGTGTTGGTTGTATGGGTTTGAATGGTGGTCGGTATCATATTTATCAAGCAATTAAATCAATCGGTTCATTATAGCCCCACTGGTCGGCATTGTGAAACGAAACGAAACAATCAGAGTATATATACAAATATATATACATGTGTATAATAATTCAAAATCTATGGCGTGGTCCTTTACTATGCAGATCCTTGAAAGAACTAAATCTCCTTTAACTGAGTATGCTGAGAGTGTTATAGACCGACACACAGCTAACTTTTGGCTTCAAAAAATCAACCCACTTTGGTCGATACACCAAGCTTTGGGTAAAGTGGTAAAAAAAGAGCAAGTTGCACACGATATGGTGAGTTTAACGCTGCAAACCAATCGTCATTTTCAAATGGGGCAAGCGGGGCAACACCATCCTGTATATGTCGTGGTTCAAGGCGTACGTTATGAACGTACCTATAGTTTGACCCAGATTGATGCGCAACATGTCTTACTGAATGTAAAAATGGTAGACCAAGGTAAGGCAAGTCATTGGCTATGTGAGCAGGTTAAAATCGGCGATGTTTTAGAATTCGGCCAGCCTTATGGCGATATGCAATTGACTGTAAATGATCAACAGTTAATTTTACTCGCTGCGGGCAGTGGTATTACCCCCATGCTGAGTTTATTGAAACGTTTAGAGAAGACCGCCAAGCTTAAAAAGCAGCCTGTACATTTGATGTATTGGGTGAAAAAGCATACTGATGCTGCGTTCAAAGTATATTTTGAACAGTTGGCAGCACAATACTCAAACTTTACATTCAGCATGTTTTATACCCAAGAGTCAGATGAAGGTGAGCGTTTAAATCAAAACCATGTGTCTGGACTGAATCAGATTGAAAAGGCAACGGTATATGCATGCGGCCCTTCAGGGTTTGTAGCTACGGTTGAGCAGCTTTTCGCTCATGCCAACACCTTAAAAACTGAAGCGTTTAGCATGAGTCCATTTGCAAATGATGATGTTGGTTTTGTGAATATTACCTTAACAAAGTCGAAGAAAATTTTAAGCATTCCCAAAGGTCAATCTATTCTTGCAAGTTTGGAACAGCAAAATGTGAAGCCTCAACATGGCTGCCGTATGGGAATCTGTAATAAGTGTGCTTGCAACAAAGTTGAGGGTTCAACCAAAAACTTGGTCAATGGTGCACAAAATTCTGAGCCTGGAAATTTTCTAAAAATTTGTGTCAACACGGCACAAACCGATCTTATTGTCGATTTATAAGGGGAATAAATACAATGAATATGCCTGTTAAAGTTGAATATTTTAAAAACCCGAAGAATCGTGAGTTAACGACATTTGAGTTAGATGAACTTGCACGTGAGCTAGATGCCATTAAGCAAGAAGTACTGGATGATATTGGCGAGAAAGATGCGCAATATATTCGTCGTGTCTATGCAGCGGTGCGTTATGCATCTATCGCAGGTCGTGCATGTTTATTTGCAGGTTGGTTCCCACCTGCATGGGTGTTGGGCACGGGCTTGCTGAGTTTTGCCAAAATCATGGAAAACATGGAATTAGGTCATAACGTGATGCACGGTCAATATGACTGGATGAATGACCCTAAGTTTAATGGTCAAAACTATGAGTGGGACATCGTAGGTACAGCAGACAATTGGCGTCAGACTCATAACTATAAGCATCATACTTATACTAATATTAAAGGGATGGATGATGACATTGGCTATGGTCTGCTTCGATTATTCCCTGAACAACGTTGGAAACCGGGCTTTTTATTGCAACCGATTTATAGCATTCCATTTTGTTTGTTGTTCCAATGGGGCGTTGCGATCCAAAATTTGGAGTTAGGCAAATACTTCAAGGGGCGTAAAAGCAAAGCGCAGACTTTAGCTGAATGGAAACCTATGCAGCGCAAAATTGGTAAACAATTGTTTAAAGATTATGTGTTTTTCCCACTCATTGCAGGACCTGCGGCGTTGCCTGTGTTTACAGGGAATTTGGTTGCAAATGGTATCCGTAATATGTGGACATTTAGTGTGATTTTTTGTGGTCACTTCACCAAAGATGTGGAAGTTTTCCCGAAAAAAGTACTAGAAAATGAAAGCCGTGGTCACTGGTACATGCGCCAAATTCGTGGTTCGTCGAATTTAACTGGTTCAGAAGCATTCCATATTTTGACAGGGCACTTAAGTCATCAAATTGAGCATCACTTATATCCAGATGTACCTGCGCGTCGTTACCGTAAAATGGCACCGAAAGTACAAGCAGTGTGTGAAAAGTATGGCATTAACTATAACAATGCCAGTCTAGTAAAACAGTATGGTAGCGTCATCAAACGTATTGTGAAATATGCGTTTCCCTTTAAAAAGTAAGTAAAAAAGCCACTTCATTTGAAGTGGCTTTTTTTGTTATTTACTAAATTGACGTAATGTCTTTACCAGATGATGGTAATCACCTTGTTTGGCGATATTGAGCACATGTTCAATTTCGTGTTTTAACCATTTTTGTTTTGAAGCATTAAAAGCGAACTGCGCCAATAATACAAAGGGACTTTCACCGAATTTGATCGAAAGACCTTTGACATACTTGGGTGGAGATAATTGTTCCATACTGATGCCTTTTTATAATTTAAGTAGAATGGTTCTCAAAATATTTTTATTAGGCAAAATTTATCATAAATATATTTTTTGGTAAATAAAACATACTGAATTTTAATAATAAATATTTTTAAAAATTCAATATGGCTAATTATTAACCTATACTTAATAATTAGCTTATTTGGCGCTGATTTGATGTATTTGACAAGTCAGGAAGACTTAAATCTGTCCCTACCAAATAGCTAAAATCAGCCAAAGACAACATTTGTTTATCTTCAATGCTATTTCCATAAGCATAAACGGCATGATAACTATCCAGCTCATATTTTTCTTGGATACGTTGCGCTTTGTAGTCACAGCTACAGTCAGCAGTCAGATAGCGCCCTGTATAGCGTTGCCGGTCTTGTTCAACTTGGGTACAGATCAGATCAATTGAGAGTATTTCACACACATATTTTAAATAGATATCAATTGAAGCAGAGACCAAAACCACATCATCGCCCAAACTTTGGTGTTGCTTTAGTTGGCTATAAAGTGCTGGGTTAAGTCCTTTGATTAAGAGTTCTGCATAGCGTTTTGCATAAGCGTCAATTTCGCTGACTTCAGCTTGCTTAAACATCGCATGGAAGAGTTTAGAGCGCATATCATGCGCAGGATAAAAACCTAAATAATAACTTTGAATATAAGGCAGAACTTTTAAGCCTTGTAGGGCAATATGCCGTTTCGAGTGTACATAGAAGATGAACCCCGTAAAACTATCTTTGTCATACAGGGTGCCATCAAAGTCAAATAAGGCTAGATTTTTATGCGCTTTGCACGTTGCATGCATCTTTGATAACGTCCATTGACACGAGTGGCAAACCAGTTGGTATTATAGTCACGGCTGAGCTTCGGACCAGAAATGACGACTTCTGGCATCATGGCATAGAAAGGTTCTTTTTTAGTGACTTCTTGATACAGTTTAGCCACAGCGCGATAGGTTGCTGTATCTTCAAATTTCTTCTCTTTCTCTTTTTTCAGGTCAGAGCGAATTTGACGTGGAGTAACCAAAATATTGTGCTGAGCAAAAACACTGATGAGTTCACGCTCTGATTGACTCTTTGCAGATTTAGGTGAGCCATCTTTGCCATAAAGTAACAAGTCACCGTCTAAATCAAGTTCTGCTTCAGTTAAGTCATTCAACATACTTTGGAAAGCGGCATTTCGACTTGAGTACATGCCTGAGTTATAGTCGGCGAAACGGTAGAGCGGTTTGTCATAGTCAGCAGGGTACATCATTAGTCGGTGAATGCCGTAGTACAGACCACCATATTGGCTATAAAGGTCGGTACGTAAGTCAGCCATACTGCCACCTTCACGTTTATTGTCTTTGGCATAACCGATATGCACTTGCATTGAACCCAACGTGGTAATCGGGTTCATTTTTTCACCTACGTCCTGACCGACAAGTTTGGCTGCACCTGTGAGTGCACTGACGTGATAGTGCTTTGACATATAGTCAAAAATTTTACGGTACAGTTCATCCAGTTCACGTTCTGTTTTAACGCGGCGCATTTGACTTAAATAGTTATCTTCAGGGCTTGGCTGTTCTTTTAAGACCTGTTGGAAATAGCCCGCAATCGTGCCACCGATAGCATCGCCGAGCTTATCTTTAAATTTTTCATCTAAACGATCTTGGACTTCTTTAACCGCTTTTTCACCTAAACCATAAACTTGTGGATCTGCAACAAAGTTAGACTCTTGATCAACCACGGCAATGATCGAACACATATTCTCTTTATTTTGAGGAATACCAAACTGCTCTGAAATATCGTAAATATCTTCAGCCCATGAACGGCGGTCATTTACGCGTCCGGGAATGATGCGTGCGATTTGTTCAGCATTGAGCTTAGGCTCATCATCTGTCCACCATGAACGATCACCGCAGGCGGTTAAGCCTATAGATATGGCCAAGACACTTAGTGTTTTTAAACCAGAAGAAAGAAACAGCTTTTTATTCATAAACAGAGAACACATGATAAAAGGTGAGCCGAAACAGCAGGTGCAGTATACTATGTCGGTCGAAAAAGTGATGAATTTATATGTATATTGGTCGGTATCAACTGTCAAATCATTTGATTGTTGTTCCGATGGCAGGTGGGTTCGATTATTAAGAATAATGAATGTTATTCAGCCTGTTATCTGTTTTATTATGACGGATGGCGCAAAATTAGTGTAATAGATTGAGGAGAACTTAACTTATGATTCTTCCATTTTTTGAACTTCTTTTTTTAATAAATCAAACAGAAAATAGTCCAACGAATAGACTGTAATGAGATTCTAAAAACAAATTTAAATTAATATTTGAAAAATAAAGTAAAAGGGTTAAGATCTAAAATTAGATCAAAAAATATACTTGTAATAATAATGAGGGGAATATGGAAAATTTTATTAATAGACTAAGAAGCCATATTGAGCATGTGAAAAAAGTAGGGGGCCACTGTACTACAGAAGAAACAACTAAGCAGGCTTTAATCCTTCCTCTATTAGATATTTTAGGTTTTAGCCCTTATGACCCGACCAAGGTGCTTGCAGAATTTGCAGCTGATTTTCCAGGTGTGAAATCTACAGAAAGAGTTGATTATGCCCTTTACTGTAATGGGCAACCTGTAATGTTTATTGAAGCAAAACCTTATGTTGCTAATTTAACGAATCATGCTCCGCAGCTATCTAGATATTTTAATAGTAGTTTAGGGGTGACGATTGGCGCGATCACAAATGGTAAAGAATGGAGATTTTTTACTGATTTAATTAATCCAAATGTGATGGATGATAAACCATTTTTAACAGTTGATTTTACGAAGAATAAAGCCGAGGATTTGACACAGCTAGCTGAGTTTAAACATGATAATTTTCATGTAGAAAAGCTACGCTTTTTTGCTGAAGAAAATCAATATATCCAGCAGTTTAAAACTGTAATAAAAAGAAGTATTAATGAAGTTGATATTGATTTTGTTCGCTATGTGGCTCAACAAGCAAGTATTCCTCGTCAATTAAACACTAAATTTTTAGAGTCAATTCAGCCTTTTGTAAAACAAGCTGTTGAGCAGTCAATTAGTGATACCGTTGTTAAAGGACTATCTTCGCCTACAATTATTACTGCCCAGCCAGTTGAACAAAAAGTAGAGGAGACTATTGAGATTGTGTCCGAAAGCTCAACACTATCTGACATTGTTAACTCTGAAAATGAAAGAATTGTGACTACTGTTGATGAACAGGAGTTAAGTCGTATTGTGACAGAGCTCTTTCCTGAAGTTGAATTGGTGGCTAAAGACACAGAAAGCTATTTTAGCGTGCTGTTTCAGAATAAAAATAGGTGGTGTTTCAAAAAGTATGCTGGCGTTAAACAAATCCGTTATTAAGGTAAAAGAAAGTCAAATCAAAGGCTTTAAAATGATTTTCGAGCTTTTTAGAAAAGTTGCAACTTCTCCTAAATCCACGC